>JASFGJ010000049.1:0-12364 GCA_050123815.1 Desulfobacteraceae bacterium | reverse complement strand
TCGTCCATGTCCTGGGCGAGACCCCATCCGATGCAAACCGGGCCCGCTTGCTGAAAATCGCTTCCGGTCCATATGGTGATGCCGCCAAAGAGGCCGCTGGCGAGGTGCTGGCCGAACAATAGACTTCTAGACAATTTAAATGCCAATTCTCCCTGCTGCATGAGGTGCCGTGTTGAAAACCAACCGACAAAAACAAGCGACAAAGTTGTTGCACACCGCCGCAGGATTGTGCGCGGTCGTCCTGATTTTGATAGGCGGCGTGGTCTGCAGTGAAGCCGCATCCGGCAAACCGGTCAAGCGCATCGCCTTTGTGCTCGACGGACCGGAAATCAGCACCAAGGGATACACCCGGCTGTTCATGGAAGAACTGCGCCAATTGCTGAGCGGAGACTATACAGTCCAATTTCCAAGGAACCTTGTGCGACAAGGAGATTTTTCCATCACCGGTGTCAACCAGGCCTTGGATAGCGTTCTGCGCGAATCCCGAGCGGATCTGATCATTGCGCTGGGGGTTTTGGCCAGCAGGGAAGCCTGCCTGCGAAAGCACCTGCCCAAACCGGTCATTGCAGCCATGATTCTGGACCATGAGCATCAGCAAGTCCCTTGGGCCAAAGGCACCAGCGGCAAGCACAATCTCACCTATATCGAAATGCCCGACACGTTCAGAGAGGACCTGCAAACCTTTTCAAAGCTTATACCGTTTAAAGAGCTTGTCATGCTGGGCGGGCGTTCTCTATTTACCGTAATTCCGGATGCCGAAAACGGACGGTCGGTTCGAGTGGATTATCTCGAGGCCGGCATGAGCTTTTTAGAGGCGGCCGGTTCGGTGGAGCAGACCCTGGCATCCATTCCTTCAAATGCCGACGCCGTCTATTTGCTTCCCATTCCTGAGATGTCGATACAGAATCACGCCCGACTGCTCAGAGGTCTGGCCCTTAAGCGGCTGCCCGTGTTCAGCCTTCTCGGGCACACCCTGGTAAGGCAAGGCGCGCTGGCCGGATTGAACAAGGCGGACTGGGCCGATCGGGTTGCGCGGCGGACGGCGCTCAATGCCCGCAAAATACTGGCGGGTCAGAAGGCCGCCAATCTGCCGGTGGCCATTTCGCGACAGGCGCATCTGATGGTCAACATGCAGACAGCTCGGATCATCGGCATCTACCCCGGCTTCAGTGTCCTTACCGATGCCACGCTGATCAATGTGGAGCCGGATGACGAAACGCGCGAATTGACCCTCATGGGGGTAATGGATGAAGCCGTGCTGGTGAATCTGGACCTGGCCGCCACCGGACGAACCAATGCCGCCGGAGAAGCCATTGTCAGCCGGGCCAGATCGCGGTTGTACCCCCAACTGAACGCCCAGGCCAGCGGCGTTCTGATTGACAAAGACAGGGCGGAAAGTGCAGCGGCTCCGGCACAGCAGACATTGACCGGTTCGGTGAACCTGACCCAGGTGCTTTGGTCGGATCAAACCTGGGCCAATTTGAGCATCGAACAGATGCGGCAGCTGCGCCGCACGCTGGAGTGGGAAAAAACACGGCTGGATGTTGCACTGAATGCGGCCAATGCCTATTTGAGCGTGCTGCTGGCCAAGACCCAGCAAACGATTTTGCTGGCCAATTTGCGGTTGAGCCGGTCCAACCTGGAACGGGCCAAAATGCGCCAAGCGCTGGGGGTTTCAGGCCCTGCGGAGGTCTATCGGCTGGAAAGCCAGATTGCACAGGAGCGGGCGGACGTGATGCAGGCGGACACCCAGCGCAAAGTGGCTGAGATGGAACTGAACCGCCAATTGGCCTATTCGCTGGAACAACCCTTTCAGTTGGCGGATGTTGGTCTCGACGACCCGGTATCGCTGCTGCTCAGTCCCCAAATCCGACCCTATGCCGCCAATGCATTGGCCTTGGATAAATTGAAGCAGTTCCTCGTGATCAAAGGATTGCGCGCCGCACCCGAATTGATGCAGTTCGATACCGACATTGCTGCCGTGAGGCGTCAATTGCTCTCCGCCAAACGCGCGTTCTACGCGCCCGATGTCACCCTGAACGCCGATGCGTCCCATCTTTTCGAAGAGCGAGGCGCCGGTGCCGATATGGAAACTGCCGGGGCCCCGGACGACACGGACTGGAGCTTGAGCCTCAATATCCGCCTGCCGCTGTGGGAGGGCGGCGGCCGTTTTGCGGATACCAGGGGCTCCCGCGAGACATTGAAATCGCTGCGACTGCAGCGCAGAGCCACGGCTCGGCGTCTTGAACAGCGGATTCGCAATGCCGTGCACCAGGCGGTCGCTTCTTACACCTCCATCGAACTGCTGAAAGAGGCCACCCAAGCCTCCAAAAAGAACTTTGAGTTGGTCGCGGACGCCTATGCCCGAGGTACGGTGACACTTATCGATTTGCTGGACGCGCAGACAACCTATCGCCGGACGGAGCAAAATGCCGCCAACGCCAACTACCAGTTCCTGCTCGATTTGATGGCCTTGGAACGCGCATTGGGCGGTTTTACCTTTTTTGCCGACAACGCCCAGCGTGACGCCTGGATTAGCGATCTGCAGGCCTACTTTTCCGAAAACAAGGAGAACGAATGAAGCACGATGGACGTTTTTTTATTTGGTCTTTGGGGGTGGTGACCTGCCTTATGACGCTTGTGGCATGCAAGGATGAGCCACCAGCCCCGAAGGAGGTGATCCGGCCGGTGCGATTCGAGCAGATCTTCATCTCCGGCGGCAAGCGCACCCGCACCTTTTCCGGAGTGGCCCAGGCCGGCCAACAGATCGATTTGAGTTTTAAAATTGCCGGAACAGTGCAGCGCGTGGCCGTAAAAATGGGCGATACCGTCAAGGCCGGCGACATGCTGGCACAGCTGGATCCCCAAGACACCATCCTTGAGATGGAAGAGGCCGAGGCCAGCCTGCTGCGCCAGAAGGCCGACGCGCGCAATGCGGCGGCCAATTACCAGCGTATCGAAGCATTGTATGAAAGCAACAACACCTCACTGAGCGAACTGGATGCGGCCCGCGCCCAGACGGAAACGGCCCAGGCCGCGGTTCGTTCGGCCGAAAAAGCGCTCGAGTTGGCCAAACGCAAAGCCAGGTATACACAGCTGCTGGCACCGGTGGATGGTGCCGTGGCCCTAAAATCGATTTCCGAAAATGAGAATGTCCAGGCCGGCCAGGTGGTATTGGTGCTCAGTGCCGGCACCCATCCGGAAGTTCAGCTGGCCATCCCGGAGGTGTTGATTGTTCAGGTCAAAGAGGGCGCCCCGGTACACGTCTCGTTTGACGCCCTGCCGGGAGAGAAATTTGACGCAACCGTCAGGGAAGTGGGTGTTGCATCCACCGCCGGTGGTGCGACCTATCCGGTGACCGTGCGACTCGATCAAAACAACGAAGGCATTCGACCGGGTATGGCCGCAGAAGTAAATTTCGTATTCGAAGATCAAAGCAGCCGCTTGCGCTTCATCGTCCCTGCAAAGGCTGTGGGAGAAGACATTCACGGCAAATATGCCTTCATCGTCAAACCATCGGATAACGCGTTGGGCATCGCCAGGCGTGTGAAGGTCACCACCGGTGCTCTGACGGCGGACGGCCTGGAAATCTTCGATGGCTTAAGCGACGGCGACTATCTGGTGACCGCCGGCGTGCACAAGCTGCGGGATGGACAGAAGGTAAAATTCAGTCCGCCGGATCGACAGTAATTGAAATAGACAGGGTATAATATCCTATGGGCATTACAGAGATCGCCATTAAAAACAACCGTGTCACGATACTGGTGCTTGTGGTGCTGCTGATCAGCGGCTTTGGATCATTTACCCAATTGCCGCGTGCGGAAGATCCGGGATTTATCATCCGTACCGCCGTGGTGACCACCCAGTTCCCCGGCGCCAGCCCGCAGCGTATGGAAGAACTGGTCACCGATCGAATCGAAAAAGCCGTACAGGAGCTGCCGGAGCTCGACTCGGTCACCAGCACCTCCCGCACAGGGCTCTCTACGGTGAATGTCAACATACAGGAGAAATACAAAGACCTCGATCCCATTTGGGATGAACTGCGCCGTAAAATTGATGCGATCCGGGACGACCTGCCAAGCGGCGCCGTGGGGCCTGTCGTAAACACCGATTTCGGAGACGTCTACCCCATAATGCTGTCGATTACCGGCGACGGTTACACCTATGCGGAATTGAAAACCGTGGCGGATGAAGTGCGCGATAAGTTGCTGCGCATTGACGAGGTGGCCAAAGTCGAGATTTACGGAGCCCAGCAAGAGCGGATCTTTGTCGAGTACAACAACGCCCGCCTGGCCGAGGTCGGTCTGTCACCCCAGCAGTTGAAAAGCATCCTTGAAGCCCGCAACATCATCCAATCCGGAGGCACCGTTACCAGCGGCGGCGAAGACATCGTCCTTGAACCCACCGGAAATTTCGAGTCGGTGAAGGACCTTGAACAGACATTGATTCAACTGCCCCAACAGCAAGAGGTGGTCTACCTGGGTGACCTGGCCAATGTCTACCGGGGATATGTGGATCCTGCGACCAACAAAATGAATACGACCAGTGTCTCCTGCCTCGGCCTGTCCATCTCCATGATCGACGGCGGCAACGTCATCTTGCTGGGCGAGAAAGTGCGGGCTCTTTTGCAGCGTCTTCCGGAAATCTACCCGGTTGGCGTCGATTTCCACCTGGATATCTTTCAACCGGACCTGGTGAACAGAAAAGTCAATGAGTTTGTGGAAAATCTACTGCAGGCGATCACCATCGTGATGCTGGTGATGATCATCTCTTTGGGAGTGCGCACCGGGCTGGTGGTGGCCACCTTAATTCCCTCGACCATGCTGATCACGCTGCTCGTCATGGATTTTTTTAAAATCGGTTTGGATCAGATTTCCATTGCGTCACTGATCATCGCGCTGGGCATGTTGGTGGACAATGCCATCGTGATGTCCGAATCGATCATGGTTCAAATGGCCGCCGGAAAAGAGCGGCTGCGCGCAGCGGTGGATTCGGCCAATGAACTGCGTGTTCCGTTGCTGACCTCGTCGTTGACCACGGCGGCGGCCTTTCTGCCGATCATCCTGGCTGAATCAGGCCTTGGTGAGTATTGCGCCTCACTGTTCAAAGTCGTCACCATTGCCTTGCTGATCTCCTGGGGGCTCTCTATCACCATGATGCCCTTGCTGTGCATGCTGTTTATCAAAATAAAAACAAAGGCCAAGGGCGATAAATATCAGTCCCGTTTCTATCAGCTCTATCGACGCGTACTGGTCAAGGCGCTTCAAAACCGAATTGTTTTTCTCATCCTGATTATCGCGATCTTTGCATTGGCCATCTTTGGATTCGGCTTCGTGGATCAAGGCTTTATACCGAAAAACGATTCGGCGCGGCTGTTGGTCGACCTCGACATGCCGCTTGGCACCGCCATCGAAGTCACCGAATCCGTCGTCGCCCAATTTGAAAAACACCTCAAAGAAAACCATATGCACAATGACGAAGGCCAGGAGGGTTTTGTAAGCTGGACCACTTATATCGGCAGTAAAGGGGGGCCGCGCTATCGCTTGGCCTACGAACCAAAAACAAAAGGCGCTGAACATGTTTCCATGATTTTGTCGGCGACCTCGCGGCAGTTTATCATCGACGCCATCCCGGTGTTGGAGCAATACTGCACGCAGCAGTTTCCCAGCATGACGACCACCTGGGAGGCGGAGTCCCTGGGCGGTGTGGGTGGCAAACCCGTGCAGGTGCGATTGTCCGGATATGATATTTTTACACTTTTTTCTATTGCCGACAAAGTCAAGTCCACATTGATCGAGACAGCCGGCACCAAGAATGTTGAAGACGACTGGGGTCCGCGCACCAAGAAAATCATCGTAAACATTCATCAGCCGCGCGCGCGGCGTGCCGGCGTCACAAGTCAGGATGTGGCCATCTCTCTGGAATCGGGATTCAGCGGGTTCGTTACCACCGAATACCGCGAAGGCGACAAGATTATTCCCATCGTCTTGCGTTCGGTTGCGGCCGACCGGCAGGACATCGAAAAACTTGCCGGGCTCAATGTCTATGTGCAATCCAGTGGCAAATCGGTTCCGCTTCAGCAAATCGCCGATACACGAGTGGCCTGGGAATCTTCCAAAATCCTGCGCCGAGACCGCAATCGCACCGTTACCGTCCAATGCGATCTGGAACCCGGAGCCAATGCCATGGCGATCGGATCTGACATCGGATCATGGCTGGCAGGGGAAATTGCCACCTTTCCCGCCGGTTATACGTATGAAGTCGGCGGCGATTTTGAGGAGTCGGCCAAGGCCAATCAATCCTTGATGGACAAACTGCCAATTGCCGGATTCATCATCCTGTTGTTGCTGGTGTCCCAGTTCAACTCAATCCGCCGCACCGCCATCATCCTTTTCACCATTCCACTGGGGCTCATCGGGGTGGCCATCGGCCTTCTCTTGACCGGTGCGCAGTTCGAGTTCTTCACCATGCTCGGCGTTATTTCCCTGGCAGGTATTATCATCAACAATGCCATCGTTTTGATAGACCGGATCGGTATCGAGATGAACGAATTCGGTCTGCAACCGGCCAAAGCCGTTGTTCATGCATCGCAACAACGCTTGAGACCGATCCTGTTGACCACCGCGACGACCATCGGCGGATTGCTGCCGCTGTGGTTTTTCGGCGGACCCCTGTGGGAATCAATGGCCGTCGCCATCATTTTCGGCCTGATGTTCGCCACGGCCCTGACCCTGGGCGTCGTGCCGGTTCTCTACTCACTGCTTTTCAACGTTTCATTCAAACAATTCAGCTACAATTAGATTAAATGGTCTTGCATCGTTAGCATTTTACACCGGCAGCGTTATGGTTTATAAAGAGTATGGCAAGCACAAGATCCAACCCGGATCACCCAGGCCCGTTGAGCGCCGCCGTCGAACCGGGATTTGCCGCGCGGCATTAGACGAAACTGCATGCCATTGACAGGACAAGGCTTGAAACTGTCTGATGGGAAAATCGCTGGGAGCTCAACTATGGAACGCAAATCGAGTCTGCTCGAATCAAATCAGCAAATGGGCACACCCAAGATTCTTGTGGTGGATGACGACAAATTTCAAATCGACCTGATCCGGCGCATTCTCACGAAAGCTCAGTACGATGTTATCGGATACACCAGCAGTAGCGACGCGCTCAGAGATGCCGGCCATTTGGCTCCGGACTTGATTCTGCTGGATCTGGTCATGCCCAATATCGACGGATTTGAATTGTGCCGAAAGCTCAAGGAGGACGATGAAACACGCGATATTCCGATCATTATTCTCACCGCGCGGAAAAATCAAGAGACGGAGTCCAAGGTATTTGAGCTGGGCGCTGTCGACTATATTACAAAGCCGTATAATCCAATAATCGTAAATGCCAGAATCCGCAATCAACTGGACTTGAAGCAGCATCGGGATGCATTGGAACTGCTGGTGCAAAAACGCACGGCTGAACGGGATAAAAGCGAGCAGCAATTTCAGGACTTGGTTGAAAAATCACTTGTGGGCATTGCCATCGTTCAAGAAGATCAAGTTGTATATCAAAATCCGGAATGGACTCGAAACGTTAAGGACCTGTCAGATCAAATCGCCCAAAAGGATTTTTCCTTTATCCATCCGGACGATCAACAGCAACTGCTCCAGGCATACCGCGAGTTGCTGGCTCAAAAGTCAGTCAATATCGAGGTCGACATCCGAATCGTTCCGCCTGGAAAAGTAGTGATCAGCACCGACGTCAAGTGGGTCAAATGCCGAGCCAGCCTTTTTAGCTACCAAGGGCAGGATGCGCTTTTAATCAACCTGGTGGATATCACCCACACCAAAGAGTTGGAGCAACTCCTGCTGGTCCGCAACAAAATGGCCTCATTGGGGCGTGTCGCTTCAGGAATGGCGCATGAAATCCGCAACCCGTTGACAGGTATCACATCCTACCTTTACACGTTGGAACAGCTGTGCGAGCAGAAAACGTTGTTGCCCAAAGATATCGATTTGATGAAAGAGATCATCGGTCAGCTGAAATTGGCATCGCACAAAGTGGACGCCGTAATCAAACGCGTCCTCGACTTTGCCAAACCAACAGCCCCGCGCATGGTATCCATCGATATCAATCAGGCGATAAACAACATCCTGGGTTTAAGCGCAGTAACCATGCGCAAAGCGGGAATCTCGGTAACGGCGGAACTGGAGGAAAACCTTCCCCTGTGCTACGGAGATATGGCATTGATCGAACAGGTCATCCTCAATTTGATTCAGAATGCCGGGCGAGCGGTGCGGACCGCCGAAGGTGAAAAACAGGTGACCGTCGCATCCTATTCCCAGGACAATCAAATTTGTTTCACTGTTTCGGATACAGGACCCGGTGTGCCCGACGAGCTGAAAGAGAAAATCTTCGATCCCTTCTTCACCACCAGCTCCGACGGATCAGGCATCGGCCTGAGCATTGCACAGCGTATCGTAACCGACCATAACGGGTCGATAGCCTTACAGGACGGCCCGTCGGACGGCGCCTTTTTTTTAGTGACACTCCCAATTGAAAAAAGGAAATTTGACAGATGATGTCCTTTTGCTTATTTGTGGTTGATGACGAAGATATTGCCCGTAAAGGCATCAGCCTGGCATTGAAAAAGCAGTACAAGGTCCATGATTTTGCATCAGCGGAAGATGCGATCGAAGCACTTCCAACACACCGCCCGGACCTTGTTTTACTGGATATCGGACTGCCGGGTATGAGCGGAATCGAAGCACTCGATCACATCAAAAAGATATATCCCGATACACTGGTCATCATGATTACCGCCTATGAAGACGTTCAAACCGTTGTATCGGCCATGAAACTGGGCGCTTACGACTACATCGTCAAACCATTGGACATGAATGGCTTGATTATCACCGTACGAAATGCCTTGGAAAAAATCGGGTTAAAAAAAGAGATCGAGCTGCTTCAGGAAAAGTATATTCAAAAAAACTTGCCGTTTATTGTCGGCGACAGCAAGGCCATACAGGATATCATGGCCCTGGTCGGCCAAGTAGCCCAAAGCATCGATACGCCTGTCCTGATACTCGGAGAAACAGGAACGGGAAAGGAGTTGATTGCCCAGACCATTCACTACCGCAGCCCTGCTTTCAAGGGACCGCTGATAAGCGTCAATTGCGCAGCCATACCCAAGGATCTCATTGAAAGCGAACTGTTTGGGTACGAAAAAGGCGCCTTCAGCGGTGCGGATAAAGGCGGCAAGGCCGGACTTGTGGAAGAAGCCGCCAACGGAACGCTGTTTCTGGACGAAGTTGGCGACCTGAGCGCCGATGCCCAGGCCAAATTGCTGCGTTTTTTAGAATCCGGTGAATACTTCCGCGTTGGGGGAACCCGAAAATACCAGGTCCAGACCCGGGTCATCTCCGCCACCAACAAGGATTTGCTATCGATGTCCCAGAAGGGAGAATACCGGTTGGATCTGTACTACCGACTCGCCGTCGTGCAAATCGAGGTCCCATCACTCAATGAGCGCAGAGAGGATATATTGCCCATTACACGATATTTTCTAGATAAATTCAGTCGAAAATTTAGAAAAGAGTTTACCGGTTTGGCCCCGGATGCGGCGCTGGCTCTCGAGCAACATAATTGGACCGGCAATGTACGCGAGTTGAGCAACATCGTTGAACGTGCCGTGCTGCTGGGCAGCGGAACATTGCTGACCCTGGATTTGCTGGGCCTTAACGATGTCGCCCCGCCAACCCTGCCCCCGGTCAGCCAGGATCGCCATCCACTGTTATCCACCTTGACAGCTGATGGTATTGACATCGAGGGCATCATTCATGCCATTGAAAAATCCTATTTTGAGCAAGCCCTGGCGTTGTCCGCAGGGAACACATCGAAGGCCGCCAAATTGCTCAATCTGAGCCGGGATAAGTTTCGCTATCGACACAAACGGTTGGGTTCCAAACAGTCTGACTCAATATAGAAGTGGTTTCAAAACCGTCAATCAGATAAATCCGTCAATCAATTCGATGGCCGTCTCGATTTGATGCGGTGCAAGCCAGTGGACACCTTCATGGGCTCTGAACCATGTCAGTTGGCGCTTTGCATAGCGCCGATGGTCACGTTTTAGGGCCTCTACCGTCTGTGACCAAGGTATCCCGTCCAGCAAGTGGGCAATTATATGACGGTAGCCCAGAGACTGCATCGATTTGAGTTGCGCCGTATATCCGCGATCGAGCAGGTGCTGTACTTCATCTTTCAAACCTTGCGCCAGCATGAGGTCCACACGTTGATCGATGCGCGCATAAAGCTGTTCTCTCGGCATCGTAAGCCCGAGGGTCAACACATCAAACCGCGGATTGCGAAATCCATGCGCTTCATGGTGTTGGTAAATCGACTGCCCCGTTATGCGATAGACTTCCAGCGCACGCAAAATACGATATCTGTCGTTGGGATGAATGCGGCGGGCGGCTTCGGGATCGTCTTGCACCAATTGCTCATACATCCCCGCCAGACCAGATTGTGACAGCTCTAACTGCAGCTGTTGACGGATGGATGGATCGGTCGGAGCCCCTTTGGATAAACCATATATCAGCGACTTGATATAGAGGCCCGTGCCGCCAACCACAAGCGGTAATTTCTTGTTTGAAATCAGTTTGTCGATGCAGGCACGTGCCTGCTGTGCATAAATCGCTGCATCAAAATCCTGATCGGGATCGATGATGTCCACCATGTGATGCACAGCGGATGCTTTTTCCTGCGCCGTAGGCTTGGCGGTACCGATGTCCATATAGCGGTAAATCTGCATGGAGTCGGCGCCAACGACCTCTGCATTGAAATGCCGGGCCACGGCAATGGCAAACCCGGTCTTTCCTACGCCGGTAGGACCGCATATGACAACTAGTTTTGGAAGGAACGAACGATCAATCACCGGCCTCAGCCATGAAATCATCCAGCATGGTCTCCAAAGCCAGCTTATGTTTGGCTTCCTCCTGGCAGAGGATCTTGAATACCTTTCTGGCTTCATCCGTGTCAGCCTGCGCCAGCAGTTCATTATAGAGCTTTAGGGCTTTTTCTTCCCGTTTGCTCGCCATCAAGAGAATTTCGTTATATGCCATGCCCGGTTTGTACTCAATGTCATCGACATAGTCGCTGCGTTTTATGTCAGTAATCCATTTGAATTTGTAATCCTCCACTTTCACCCCGGCCTTGCCGGCCTTTAGGTCTTCGAGCAACGCCTGATGCTTGTGCTCTTCGGCGGCGAATTCCAGAAACATTTGTTTTTTACCGCTGAATGATTCCTGCTCACTCACACTGCGATAAAATTCTGCGGCTTCGATCTCTTTGGAGATGGCAAAATCAATGATCTCGGTAAGGTTGCTGAAATCCATACTCAATCCTCTTCTTTTGGTTTAAAGCTGTTCCATAATAACGCGCAAAAGGTTCAAGTCAATAGGCTTTTCGAGTCGGATCAGTCCTACCGGTTGGCAGGCCGCTTTTCCCCATGGCGCAAACAGTTCTTGCAAACTCCGTCTATTCGGAGCTCCACGCCGTCGATGCGTCCGGGAAACATCTGCTGAAATGCTTTTAGGTCCATCTCAATACTGCCGGGGTTAAGGCAATCCATTTGTCCGCAATGCTTGCAATAAAAGTGCGGGTGAGGCTGATGGTGTTCATTGGGTGCCATCCCGTAATAGGCCGCCCGCCCGCCCGCTCTCAATCGCTGCACAATTCCATTTTCTACCAGGGCGTCTAATATCCGGTAGACCGTGACGCGGTTGATGGCCTGGGTGCGACGAAGCGTCTCATAGATCTCTTGAGCGCTCAACGGATAGTTATTTCCGCCAATCACTTCCAATACCCGTCTGCGGTGAGGCGTCGGTGTCATTCCGATAGCGGAAAGCATCTGTGTGTAGTTGCAATGATTGCACATGGTTTTGCCTTTTCGTTAGAGCGCAGGGCGAATCGGTGTTTCGGTCAACCGGCGGATGGCTGCCTCTGTCTGGCCCCCTGCAGGCGATAATAAAGCTGGTCCAGGAAAAATCCGCTTGCAGCCACCAGAATAATCGCCGCACCTGAAGTTAAGTTAAACGCATAGCTGAGCCATAGCCCGCCCGCAGCAAACACCACATTGAGCAAACTCGACCACAGCATCATGGCTGCGAGTGATTTGGTGTATTTTTCCACGATAAAAGGCCCAATCGTCAGCAAGGCAATCACAAGAATCAGACCAACCACCTGGATGATCATCACAACGCACACGGCCAGCATGATAACCATCAGCGTGTAGAGAAATCGCACCGGCACACCCCGAACCTGTGCAAACTCTTCATCATAGGCCATGGCCAGCAAGTCCTGATAATAATAGCCAACA
>JASFGJ010000048.1:0-12425 GCA_050123815.1 Desulfobacteraceae bacterium | reverse complement strand
TTCATGCGGGCCTTGCGGTATTCTGAAAGATACCATTGGCCAAGGATGCTGGCGGCCACGAGCACACAAACGAATTGTAGAATTTTCAACATCTTGTAAATCTCGATTGCAAAAAGTGATCAAACACGCTGCCGTTGACGGCAAACCTCAAATAAACAAAGGCAAACGGCACGGCCGCCTGCCCTGTTCATCAAAATGCGCAACAACATCTTGTCCCGTGGGATTGTTTTTGATGAAGCCGCGTGCTTTTCGGCATTCTACTTCAGCAACAATGCCATTCTCAGGGTTGTATGAACACCATCCTCCCACGGCCAGAATTTTGCGATGACCGTTCCATCCGACAGGTCCTTTTCAAACAATGTTTGATTGATCCGAATGCCACCGGTTCTGGCTGTCAACTTCAGATCTTTTGCGCTGGGCTCCTGTCCCTGAGGCTTAATTGGTTCCCCAAGAAACGCTGTTAAAATTCGCATCCATTCGTCTATTTGGTCATTGAAAAAGACAAGTTCGACGAAATCATCCTCGATACAGCGTTTGTCATAGATATTCAGTTCGCTAAAGCAATCGCTTATCTCTTTGAGCTGCATAAGCCGCGTGTCGCCCCCTTTTTATTGGGTATTCCACTCACCCGATGCAAAATTATTGATTCCGGTTCTCGATAATGCTCCATTTACAAAGCGCAAACTTATCATCTCACGCCAGGACGTGACGGACGCCGAGAGATTCAAGGTTAGTTCGCCTCTCGGCATGCTTTGCGTTTTGGCCGATGGTCGCCACCAAGCGTCAGCATTCTGGATAGCCGCTTTATTTATAAAGGAGAGCACAACGCGTGTCAAAGAAATTCAGCGTTGAGGAGGCTGCAAATAAGCCACAGCTTTAATACTGAAAGAACCAACCAAGAGAATGCGGCAAGAAAGGCGATAGCCTGCGCCGTTTCACGTGAAAACACACTCCATAGTAGCCTGCTGTGATTGGTTGTACAAGTTATAGGAAACTGCATCTACGAGTCGTTTGGCATACAAGAATTCGCTTGCCCTGCCCGTCAAGTGATAATAGTTTTCATCAAATGGTACGAAAAAGGATCGATATGGCAATCAGCTGACGTTGGTTCAACCGATCAACGGTTGGGCTGGAGACAGGAAAGGCTTATATCTCATTATGCGCATTCTCGAAAACCTTCATGCCTTTTGCTGGCCGGACGAAAAAGGCGTTAACAACTGCAATACTTATTTTATCGAAGGCCCGCCGCACGTGCTTGTGGATCCGGGGCATCTTCAGTTTTTCAGTCATGTGGAGCAACATTTGGAAGAGTTCGGATTTGGACTTGCCGATATCGATATGGTCATTTGCACACACGTGCATCCGGACCATTTTGAAAGCGCCGTACGCTTTCGCGAACACAAAGCGCTGCTGGCGCTGCACGAACAGGATTGGAATCTGGCGAAAAGTCTGCAAAATATGATTGAAGCGCAGCAGCAGGAGTTGAGCCAATGGGTACCGGACCTGTTTCTGCAGAGCGGGTCAATTGATCTTGGGAGACATACCTGGCAGGTCATCCACACACCCGGTCACTCACCTGGATCCATTTGTCTTTATTGGGAAAAAGAAAAGGTGTTGATCAGTGGAGATGTTGTTTTCAATCCTGGAATCGGTCGTACCGATTTGCCGGGAGGCGACAGCGGTCAAATTAGGGTAAGTTTTGATTTGTTGCGAAAACTGCCTGTCCGACACCTTCTTCCAGGGCATGGCAAGCTGCTATTCGGAGAGAAAGAGGCGCGCCTTAACTTTGAACGGATTGAATCGCTTTATCTTTGAGATTCCTCTTCGGTAATACGATCTACAATGAGCGCATAAAACAATTGGGCTTGGGATCCGCTGAAAAGCCAACCCAAATGAGTTCGGCAGCCTGAACAGATGCCGATTTGCCAGCTATATCCGGAAAACCAGGCAAATTCAGTCGATTGTACGCCGACAAGAGTAATCCCACTGACGGGATAGTAACAGGCAATTTCAAAAACAATGCCGCTTGGATTGGCAAAGGTGTGCTTGTGAGATCCATCAATCGACAGGCCGTGGCCGGCCTTCGTGAGTCGCTTGCGGCATTGCCGGCAAACGATCCATGAGGTTGCGTCTTCCGGAGATGGTGCATCATCCGTTTTGCTCTCGACATCCGACTGGAACTGTGGGCCGGTTTTGGGTCGCAAAACGAACGTTGTTTCCTGATCGAACCAGAACATGCGTGTTCTTAACCCTCTTTGGGTTGTATGCAGTGAGCTGCCTACTACCGCCTATCCCGGTGGTCGCAATCAGATGGAAGAGCGGATTAGGTGACGTCGACCCGCTCTTTGAGTTCCTTCCCGCATCGAAAGAATGGAAGCTTTTTCGGCTTAACATGAACCGGGTCACCGGATTTGGGATTTCGGCCTGTATATGCCTTGTAATCTTTAACAAAAATACTTCCAAAGCCGCGGATTTCAACCCTTTGCCCGGACGCCAGGGCGTCCGCCATGGTATTGAAGAAGATATCCACGATTTTCTCGGCTTGGTGTCGGGTAAATCCGTTTTTATTTTTTAATGCGTCGACAAGGTCCGCCTTGTTCATAATGACCTCCTTAATATCAATTAAATCAGCATCATATAAGGAGAAGAGGGAAAAGTCAACTAAAGGAGCCAAAGATTCCGATTTTTTTTAAAAAACTGGTGAAAATGGGGCCAAACGAACCAGAATCAGTCCCTACTGAATCATCAGCAGTTGTGGAAAAACTACGGCAAATCATTTCAGAATCAGTCCCTATTGAATCGTCAGCGGTTGTGGAAAAACTACGGCAAATCCTTTGCGGTTCTTTCTGATCACAATGCCGTTGGATTTAATAAACTGCCCGGTTTTCCTCCAGGTAAAGGTCATTACGAGTTCGGTACCGGGCGAAACAGGGCGTTTGGTGCTGATAAAAGCGCCTTGACGACTGATATCTTCAATAAAATCGCGATATGCGCGCTGTTTTACAACATAATCTACTGGAATAAAACATTTTTTACGTTCTAAGCCCCGGCGTTCAATCAATGTTGATGCTTTTTTGGGTGTCATGATGATTTCCTCCAATTTTCATTGATCGATTCAAACTTCTTGTTGCGTCGTACCGGACATCGCCGTCTGCACATCTATTTCTACGGATTTTTTCTCGAGCTTTTTAAAGGATGTGGTCCATACATCGAGTGCATGGACCACCCGGCAGAAAGGAGGTAATTAAAAGGCTCGATAATGCACTATGCAATCGTCTTGCCAATCTATCATGTTGGAGAATCAACTATATATATATCTTTTAATAACAGGTCATTAATTCGCATGTTCGATCATGCTTACAATTGACACTGCTGGGTTTGCGCCAATAAATTGACTCGCTTCGAATGCGAGCATAACGAGATCCTTGACAATCGGACTGGGTGCCGATAAAAGGCGATTACTTTCTATAGTGAGCGTCGATCTTTGCAATAATTATATAAGCAGGTGAAGTTTTTGCCTGGGTGGCGGAATTGGTAGACGCAAGGGACTTAAAATCCCTCGGAATTATATTCCGTGCCAGTTCGATTCTGGCCCCAGGCACCATTTGAAAAAGCCTTTGCGAGAGAATCGCAAAGGCTTATCATTTCTTGCACGGTTGTGAGCAGATATCGTAATCAGGCGCTGACGGAGAGAATTGCCGCAAGCGTTTAAATTCTCTATGTGTCCGTAATAAAAGCGCTTATCCCCCATTTGATCGAGCGGCATGTTTTTTGAAGAGCAGATGTTAAGATAATGCTCATGGGTAAAAGGAAGGGAACTGTCATGATGATGAAAACGTTGTGCTTTGGTGTTGTTATCTGGATGGCCTTGACCGGGCTCTGTATGGCCCAATCATTTGATTTTCAACTGCATGCGGGCAGCAAGTCTCTCTCTGCAGAAGCTCATTATCGAAATGATCTCGCTCAGGGATATGCCAAAATCGGTCTCGTCGGTGTTTACACGGATGATGGTGATACCCAATACAATTGGGGTGGTGTCAGAGTTGTGGTCGGAAACGACACACTGGTGCAGGGACTCTCATGTGAAGTTGGTATGGTTGCGCTTTACGGCGATGCCGAAGATAGACATTATGAAGGCGATGTCGGCACCCTGGCATTTGATATCCGGGGCAAGTATCTGTTTCCCGAACGCGTTCTGCCGATTCCCTTAGAGGTGATCAGCAGTATCCGCTACTCGCCGGATTTGATGTCCTTTCGAGACGTTGAAACCTATACTGAATTTAACCTGGGATTGGGTGTGCAGCTGATTGAAAACGCATCGGTGACCTTGATTTTTACCAAATATCTGGTCGATTTCGAAGCGGGGCCGGGGCCATGGGAGTTGGATGAGGATGTGATTCGGGGCGGTATCGTACTGCATTTTTAACACTTAGCGGCGAGCGTGCCATCCGCTTGCCGTTATCAACGGTTTTGCTTGCATACAACCAAAAATATCGATCTGTAAATCACTCCGCCAGTTCGATGACCTTTTGCACCAATTTGTCGATGCCGGCGGCAATCTCATTGATTCCGGCGCCCAACATGTATCCAGGCGTACTCACGATTCTATTGACCGGGTCAACATAGATTTCATCCGGATTGCACGCATGGTGCTCGCCGCCCATGGTATGGATGGCAGCTGCAGCACCTGTATCCGTACCGATTGTCACAGATGGTTGAAACGCTTTCAGCGCCATGACGATGGTGGCTGCAGAGATGCATATTGCTCCAATTGGCTTTTTTTCTGCGTGCACCCGTCGCAATAGTTCCAGTACTTGTGGATTGATGTCGCCTTCCGGACCTTTGATTGCAAACGTGCACAGGCTTTTCACTGAGCCGAAGCCACCCGGCAGGATCAGTCCGTCTATTTTTTGCGGGTCAAACATATCGAGGGTGACAACATTACCGCGGGCAATGCGGGACGATTCCACCAATACATTTCGGACTTGCTCTGTCTCTTCATTGGTCAAATGATTGATCACGTGAAACTGATCAATATCGGGCGCTGTGCACACAATTTCAACACCAGCGCGATCCAGCGCCAGCAGTGTCAGCACCGCCTCATGAATATCACTTCCATCCAACGCTCCGCAGCCTGATAGCAAAACAGCGATTCGTCTGGTCATGCCGCCTGACTCCTTATCGGAACTCAATCCAAGACGTGGTTTTTCAGTGCAAAGCAGGTGAACATTCCCTGGAAAATAATTTCGTCCTGCTTGGTTACGGATACCGCCACCCAGTGCTTTTTTCCTTGAATCTCTTCAACGCGCGCTTCTGCGATGACCTTATCGCCACGGATAATCGGCTTGAGAAATTTGACATCCGCCGCACCCAAAACAACGTTTGGGTGATTCACTGCCAGCATGGCGGCATAATCGGCCAGTCCGAAAACAAATCCGCCGTGAACCAATCCGGAGTCATCGGCTGTCATCTGGGGTGTTGCGACGAATTCAACGCGACTGAAGCCCTTTTCCACACGGACGGGGCAGCCGCAAAGTGTCTGATCGATGGCCTGGTGGGTGATGATCTGCATGAGGTGCCTCATTTACGTTAAGGGGTGGTAGAAACTCAATTCGATCCATGCTATGGAGGAACGACGGCTACGGTTGGTGCATTATAGCGGTAGCCCGCAATCGAAGTCAAACGCCTAACGAATGGAAATACGGTATGTCCATTATTGAACGACGCATTGAATTTTTAAGAAATTCAATGGAATCGGCGAATATCGACACATTGTTGGTCCTGGTGGGTGAAAATCGTTTTTATCTCAGCGGTTTCAGTGCACAGGACCATCAATACGATGAATCAGCCGGTGCCCTGATCATTACTCAGAACCAATTGCTTCTTGCCACCGATTCCCGATTTGAGCTCCAGGCAAAAGATGAATCACCGCAGTACGAAGTCGTGATTTACAAAAACGGGTTGGCCAAAGCGCTCCCACACCTGCTCAAACGCCTTGACAGCAGACGCCTCGGCTTTGAAGAGGCACGCCTGTCCTATTATCAGTATCGGCAACTCAAGGTCGAGTTGGAGAAAGCATCCTTCTCTGTCGAGTTGGTGCCACTTGAAGACTTTGTTGAAAAGTTCCGATTAATTAAATCCTCTCAGGAAATAGAGCTGACGCGGCAGGCACTGGAAGTGGCTGAACAGGTGTTTCGCCGTGTCGTTAAAAAAATGGCCCCCGGCATGACCGAAAAAGCATTGGCTTGGGACATGGAGCGCGGCATGCGAGAAGATGGCGCCGATGACATCTCCTTTCCGATTATCGTTGCCGGCGGCCCAAACAGCGCCCTCCCCCACGCCGTTCCCACCGATCGACCCATTGCCGCCGGCGAACCGATTCTGTTCGACTGGGGTGCCCGCTTGAATGCGTATTGTTCAGACACATCACGAACGGTGATTTTGGGACCCGCCGACGACACCTTTAAAAAGGTTCATCATACAGTGCTCGAGGCTCAAAAGCGCGCCATTGCGGCCATCACGTCGGGCGCCAGTACCAAGGCGGTTGATGCGGCAGCCCGGGCGTTCATCCATTCAGAGGGATTCGAAGGCAGATTTGGCCATGGCACAGGTCACGGGACCGGTTTGGCTGTCCATGAGGGACCTCGGCTGAGCCCCTTGAAAGAGACCAAACTCGAAGCCGGGATGATCGTTACGGTGGAACCCGGTATCTATTTGGCCGACTGGGGCGGCGTGCGCATTGAAAACCAAGTTGTTGTCCGGAAAAATGGAAGCGACGTGCTGAACCGGCTGAGCACCGCCTACCAGGTTGATCAAATCTAACGATGGCTGGCCGACGCATGGATCCATACCAATGGGTGGATCAATACCTCAACTATTTGAAGATCGAAAAAGGTCTGGCTCCAAAGACGATCAACGCTTACGCCGGTGACCTGGATCGCTTCATGGCCTATCTTAGCCGGCAAGCCATTGCCGGCCTTGATGCGATCGATACACCCACTATTTTAAAATATATCATCGAGCTTCGGAAGGCTGGACGCAGCGCCCGTACCCGTGCCCGGCACCTGGTGGCAATTCGGGGTTTTTTCAATTACTTGACCAAGTCAAACGTTGTAAATGGCAATCCGGTGAAACGGGTTGATCTACCCAAGATCGGCTTCAAACTGCCGGAAGTCATTGACAGCAAGCAGGTCGAAGAGCTCCTGGAAATTCCGGATCGCCAGCGGGCCAAAGGTTTGCGGGATGCGGCCATGCTGGAACTGATGTATGCTGCCGGTCTTCGCGTATCCGAATTGATCCACTTGGAGATAACGGCGGTAAACCTTGAGGCCGGTTTTGTACGGGTGCTCGGCAAGGGAAGCAAAGAGCGAATCGTTCCCATCGGACGCAAGGCCATTGATTGCATTCGAGACTATCTGGAACAGGCAAGACCGCAACTTCTTAAAGCCCTGGTAAGTCGATATCTATTTGTGGCCAGAGCTGCCAGGCCCATGACGCGCCAGGGATTTTGGAAGCTGTTTAGACGATACGCGCTGCAAGCCGGATTGCCCAGCCGCGCAACGCCGCACAGTTTGCGGCATTCATTTGCCAGTCATCTTTTGGAGGGCGGCGCTGACCTGAGAGCGGTTCAGGTCATGCTGGGACACGTTGACATTGCAACCACTCAAATCTATACCCATGTGGCACAGAAACGACTGATCGAAATCCATCAAAAATATCATCCACGAGGATAATAATGGAAAACAAGGGGATAAACGGTTTGCTGAAAACGTCAAACAATCAGGGCTGGCAGGGCCGCTGGCTTGGGGATGAGAACGATCTGGCCGTTGGACAGGATGCGCTGGCTTCCGCGGTAATGCACGTCAACCGCCCTTTGTATGTGATCGATTATCAAGGACAAACTGCGGTTGCGCATACCGGTGAAATCGTTTGCGGGGATTTGACGTCACCGGATAAGGGAATGCCCCTGCATGCATTCGTACCGCCGCTGGATCCTTCCGACCTGGGAGATGCGACGTTCAAAACCGATCTTGGTTTGAAATACGCTTATGTGGTCGGCGCCATGGCCAACGGAATCACATCGACCCAGATGGTCAAGGCCGCCGGCAGCGCCGGCTTCATTGGTTTTTTCGGCAGCGGCGGTTTGTCCCTCACACAGGTTCGCGAGGCCATATCCGAGGTTAAGCAAAATTGCGATGATCTGCCAGTGGGATTCAATTTGATTCACAGTCCGAATGATCCCCAACTGGAGATGGCCATCGCGGATCTCTATATTCAGGAGGGCATCCGCATTGTCAGTGCTTCGGCCTACCTGGGCATGACCCTGCCGCTGGTCTATTACCGGGTCAAAGGCATTCATCAAACAGACGACGGATCGATTCGTTGCCCCAACCGAGTGATCGCAAAAGTCTCCCGCGTCGAAGTGGCCACCAAATTTTTTTCGCCCCCGCCCCGGAAGCTGCTGACGCAACTCGTCCAGATGAAGAAAATTACCGAGGAAGAGGCGCAGCTCGCAAGCCACATCCCCATGGCACAAGACATGACCGCAGAAGCCGACTCGGGTGGCCATACGGACAACCGCCCTGCCCTCTCATTGCTTCCCACATTCATGGCGCTGCGGGACGCCTGCATGAAACAGTACGGTTACGCCGCACCGCTGCGCATCGGGTTGGCTGGAGGCATCGCCACACCGCAATCGATTGCGGCCGCCTTTGCCATGGGTGCAGCGTATGTGCTGACCGGATCGATTAATCAAGCAGCCGTCGAAGCCGATACGAGCAAAGGCGTTCGCCAACTGCTCGAACAGACGCAGCAGGCCGATGTCATCATGGCCCCGGCCGCCGATATGTTTGAACTCGGTGCAAAGGTTCAAGTTCTCAAGCGCGGCACCATGTTCGCGATGCGGGCAGCAAAACTATATGAGCTTTACCGGACTTACGATCACTACGAAGCGATCCCCCTGCCGGTACGAGCGATGGTCGAGCGTGATATTTTGCGTTCCGGTTTTGACGATGCCTGGAATCAGACGGCAGACTTTTTTCAGACACATGACAGAAGCCAAATTGAACGGGCCAATCAGGATCCCAAACATAAGATGGCCCTGGTGTTCCGCTCTTACCTTGGCCTTGCGTCGTTATGGGCCAAACATGGCGACGCAGATCGGCAGATCGATTATCAAATCTGGTGTGGCCCCGCCATGGGTGCTTTCAATGCATGGGCCAAAAATTCCTGCCTTGAAAAAGTCGATCGTCGATACGTTGCCGATATGGCAACGAACTTAATGTACGGCGCAGTTGGCCTGATACGCTGCCAATGGCTGCGCAATCAAGGCATCGAATTGGACGCCGCCTCAGAACTTTTTCACCCGCAGCCCGCTGAGACTCTTGCCGCGTATTTGCGATAAACACTCAAGGATTTATGCGATAAAAAAAATATCGATAAAGCGCACTGATGGAGATGATGCGGGCATCTAAAAAACCGCTTGTCGATAGAAATTCAGACAGCGATTGTGATGCGAGTGCCATCGTCTGCGCCGAGTCTGTTTCAGGCGATTCGACGTAAGCGAAGCTTCCATCCGGTCTTTGGTGAATTAGGACCCAGAAAAATTTCTGAGCATCCGAAAGGCCGTTGGCGTGCAACACGTGGTAGCCCCGCTGCTTCAACGATGGACCAAGATCGGACATAATTTGCCTGGCCTGTGCAATGCTGAAACTCATGGTGCCGACAAGATGGCCGGCAAGATAGACGTGAAAAGCATCTTTAATGTTGAAATTACGTGCGTAACCGGATTGTTGGCCACTCAGAGGATCCGGCGGAAGAAATTCCCTGGCCCACCGTTTCCACTTGGCCAGTTTAATGCCCAAAGCATCGGATATGTATCTGCTTTTATAATAAATCATAAAATATCCTATTTGATATGTTGTTATACTAATATAATAAGTTTAAATTGACTGTGTCAAGCCTTGCAAATCGCTCGATCTTGTTTTATGTAAAGTATTTGGATGAACATACAATCAGCTCCGTTTATGAGGGCTTAAAGATAACTGGTTTGGCATAAAAAATGAAAAATAGAGTCCCCGACAACGTACCGGTGGCTATCATCGGGATCGGCTGTATCTTTGCCGAATCTCCGGATGTGAAATCGTTTTACAGACTTTTGGCGCGCGGCGTCAGCGGTATATCGGATCCTCCGGCATCGCACAGCTATCTGTGCGACTACATGGATCCCGATCCCAAAAAGCCGGATCACATCTATTGCAATCGAGGCGGCTACCTGCCCCGTATCGACTTTGACCCCACGGAGTTCGGTATTCCTCCTAACTCGCTTGAAGCCACCGATACTTCCCAATTGCTGGGACTAGTGACCGCTAAACGGGCCATTGAAGATGCCGGTTACGGTGAAAAGGGAAAGCCGTATGACCGCAATAAAGCCTCAGTAATCCTCGGTGTTACCGGAACCCAGGAACTCGTTATTCCGCTGGGATCGCGCCTGGGACATCCGTTGTGGCGGCGCGCACTTGAACAGGCCGGTGTACCGGAGGATCAGGCACAGGAGGTCATCCAACGTATCGGTGCCGGTTACGTGGATTGGCAAGAAAACTCGTTCCCCGGCCTTCTGGGCAACGTTGTTGCCGGACGCATTGCCAATCGTCTCGATTTCGGTGGAACAAACTGCGTTGTTGACGCCGCCTGCGCAAGCTCAATGGGAGCCATCCATATGGCGCTGCTCGAACTTTATTCGAAGCGCAGCGACATGGTTATCACCGGAGGGGTGGATACCATCAACGATGCCTTTATGCACATGTGCTTTGCTAAAACACATCTGCTTTCTCCCAGTGGAGATATCCGTCCTTTTTCAAAAGATGCCGACGGCACCGTGCTTGGAGAGGGTGTCGGTTTGGTGGTGCTCAAACGTCTTGCAGATGCGCAGCGTGACGGCGACAGGATCTATGCGGTCATCAAAGGTGTCGGATCCGCCAGCGATGGAAAGGCGCAAAGTATCTACGCCCCCCGACAGGCCGGCCAGGTCAAGGCCATGGAAAGAGCCTATGCGTGCGCAGGTGTTGATCCATCCGCCATTTCGCTGGTCGAGGCCCACGGCACCGGAACACGTGTCGGTGATCAGGTTGAATTCAACGCCTTGTGCGAGGTCTTCGGCGCCGCATCACCCAATGGAAACGGATGCGCTCTTGGATCGGTGAAATCCAATATCGGCCATACCAAAGCTGCAGCAGGAACGGCCGGATTGATCAAATCAGCGCTCTCCCTTTACCACAAAATACTCCCACCGTCACTCAAAGCTGACAAGATCAACCCGAAACTCGGTATCGATCATAGTCCTTTTTATCTGAACCGACAACTACGTCCTTGGGTGACGCGAGACCAACAGATCCGAAAAGCCGGTGTCAGTTCATTTGGTTTCGGAGGCAGCAATTTTCACGCCGTTTTGGAAGAGCATTCACCACAAAAACATGAAATCTCATGGGATGGATCCATCGAGATCGCGGCATTTTCCGGAAAAGAGAAGCGCGATCTGATCGGCCGGATCGAACAGTGGCTGCAGCAGGTTGAAAAAAATCCGACCCTCCACACCATCGGTAAGTTCTCTTTGCAGAGCCGGAACCATTTTCATGTTGAAGATGATCATCGACTGATCATGGTGTTAACGCTTTCGGGAGATAATCAGGCAGCCCTGCAAACTTGCCGGAAAGCGCTGGCGTTTCTGTCCGGGAAATCGCCGGCAGGCCAAGAAGCTATTTTTTACGCCAACGGCCCCAAGCCGGGCCGCGTGGCATTCCTTTTTCCCGGCCAGGGAAGCCAATATGTCGGCATGGGTCGAGACCTGATCTGTACGTTTCCGGACAGCCTTGCATCGTTACAACAGGCTGCGGGACATCTGGATGCGGAAAAAGCACTCGCCGATTATATCTACCCCACGACCCTTGCGGATGCAAAGGTGCAAGAGCGTCAGCTGCGCGATACAAAAATCGCCCAGCCGGCCATAGGCGCCATTAGCGTATCGATGCTCAATGCGCTGGCCCACTTCGGCGTATCGCCAGACGCCACATGTGGTCATAGCTATGGAGAACTGGTCGCACTGTATGCTGCCGGCTGGATCAATCAGGCGGATTTATGGCGTCTTTCTTCGGCCCGGGGACGCCTGATGGCAGAAGCCGGAATGAATCAATCCGATCCCGGAGCGATGTTGGCGGTAAAAGCTCCGTTGGAGGAGATCGAGCAGTTGATTCAATCCCTGGACACCGCCCTTGTGCTGGCAAATCGAAACAGTCCGCAACAGGGCGTCCTGTCAGGATCGGCTATCGCTATCGATGCGGCCGCAAAAGCTTGCAAATCCAGGGGGTGGACCGCTATTCGACTACCGGTAGCGGCGGCCTTTCACAGCGACCTGGTGGCTCAGGCCCAAT
>JASFGJ010000047.1:0-12462 GCA_050123815.1 Desulfobacteraceae bacterium | reverse complement strand
GCGCTGCAATATGCCAATCAGCATGTCAACACCTCTTCTCATCAAGCCTCGGTGAGGTTCATGCGGGAAAATGTTATTAAATGGTCTATCGGTCGTGCCAAGCACGATATTAAACCCCAGGACATCATCTACTCATCCGGGCTGTGCGATTACCTGGATCAGCGTTTGCTGACGAAGCTGATACGCCGTTGCTACGACCAGTTGGCGCCGGGCGGGCGGCTGATTATCGGTAATTTCGCCCACACCAACCCGGATCGGCTTTTAATGGATCATATCGTTTACTGGCGGCTGATTCATCGTGATAAACAGGACCTGTTCGATGCATTTTCCGAAACGCCGTTCGGGGATAGGGTCGAAGTGATCACCGAAGCGCAGGGAGTCAACTTGTTTGCGGTGGGGACAAAAAAGGACCTATGACTCCTGGTTCACTGACTTGCCTTCCAGAACCTGGCGAATGACCTGGCCGAGCTGGTATATGGTGATGGGTTTTCGCAGAATGCCTCGAATGCCTGCTTTGGCCAGTTGATCGGCATCGACCAGATCGCTGAATCCCGTGCATGCGATGATCGGAATTTCCGGCCGATGCTTTGTTATTTCCCGGGCAAGCGTATCGCCAGTCAAGCCGGGCATGATCATGTCGGTAATGATCAAATCAAACCCATTTGGGCTCTCGCGAAACAGTTCCAGAGCCTTGCGCGGGTCTGACTGGGTGGTTACCCGATATCCCAGAGTTGAGAGCAGCTTGCCGCCCAGATCTGCCAACGTAACGTCATCATCGACAAACAGAACCTTTTCATTACCGTCCGGGATGATTTTTAATGTCTTGATTTCCGATTTGACCTCGATGGTCGCTCTCGGCAGATAGACATCAAAGCGCGTTCCTTCACCTGTGACGCTCTCTACCGTGATGGCCCCGCCATGGCTTTGTACAATCCCCTGTACCACCGCCAGACCGAGGCCCGTGCCGACGCCTTTATCCTTGGTGGTAAAGTAGGGATCGAATATGCGATCCCTCAGATGTCCGGTAATGCCATGGCCCGTGTCGATGACGCTCAGCTGCACATATTGGCCGGGGCCCAGGCTTGGCGGATAGGACGGTGGCTGGCCCACCGCATTGATTTGAATATCGATGGCATTGAGTTCGACCGTAAGGGTTCCACCTTCCCCTTTCATGGCATGCGCCGCATTGGTGCACAAGTTCATCAATATCTGATGAATTTGAGTGGCGTTGCCCACGACAATGCTTTGCCGGTCCTGAATTTTCTTTTTAATCGTGATGGTGGTCGGCAAGGTGGAGCGAATGAGGCGCAGCGCCTCCTTGATCACCGAGCTGATTTGCAATGGTCGCAATTCGCTGTCGGACTGGCGGCTGAATGAGAGGATCTGGGCCACTAGATCTTTGGCGCGATCACTGGCGTTGAGAACTTCGGACAGGTACCGCTGCGCTTTATCTTTTTGATCCAACTGCATCAGCGCCAGTTCCGTGTGACCGAGGATAGCAGCCAAAATGTTGTTGAAGTCATGGGCGATCCCACCCGCCAGCGTTCCGATGGCCTCCATTTTCTGAGCTTGGCGGAGCTGGCTTTGCAATTGTTTCTTTTCCTTGTCCAGCTGTTTATGTGCTCTGATTTTTTGACGCAAATCATCGTTAGCCAGGGCGAGCATGGCAGTTCGCTTCTGCACGGTCTGCTCCAATCGCTGGTTGACCGATTCCGTTTTTTGGCGTTCCTTTTCGAGCAGATTGGAGATGTAGTAATCGCGACGCGCGTAGTACTCCAGGCTGTAGCTGACCAGCATGCCCAGCAGATTGGCGGTCATGCAAAAAAAGTTGTTGTTGAAGACCAAGGTGGACGGTAGGTCCTGGGTCAGCAAGGTTGCCGCCAGATAGGCGCCGGTGACGGTGCAGCCCGTCGCAGAGGCCCAGATAAAGCGGGCCCGCAGGAAAGCATAATAGAGCATCAAGGTCAGCATCAAACCCGAATAGTAGGTGCGGCTGACCAGAGGCGGTCCGATGACGGTCATATAAATAATTCCCGCCGCGCCCACCAGCACCGCGATGGCGATGGCTGGCTGCATGATCCGTTTGAAAAGGCCCGTATAGGTCAGCACAACCAGAGCAAGGCCTGTGGGGCCCACGATGCCGTAGCGTACCAGCCAGTATTGATTTTTCAGCTCCGGCGCGACGACATAATCGAGCAAACCGAAGCTGGCATAAAAGATAACCCCCAACAGAACGGCAAATCTTACCTGGCGTAGCGAGTTTTTAACATATAGGCTCAGAAAGGGCTCTTCAAGTTCAGCCGCATCGCCTTTGAATGCCAAAGTGATCGGATTCAAAGTCATTCGACTGAATCTGCCGTTTATGTTCGCACTTTTTGCTGCTGCGATGATTTCCTGCATGGCACCCTTTCCCAGGCATTCGATTGAAACGCATTCGCATGCGTGCCATACAACCAATTGCCGAGCTTTTTTTTCACAAATGCATATTCAATGCCAAGTCTTTGTTTTTTTATCAGATACTTAATACTTAAATGGTGGAATATTCGCCTCGTCAAGGGTTGTTCCAGCCGCCATGCAAATTTTTTGGTTTTTTTACGGTGTGGCAATCGGTCGTAGTGTCTAAAACCAGTGCAAATTTTGCACTTCAGGCGGAGACTTTTGCAATCAAAAATATGTCATTGCGTCACTATTCTGGCGGTACGCCATACCGGTCGATTGGTTTTTTCAAACCGGGTGTTATGCCCCGCCTGAGGCGGGATCACAACCGCAACGATTAAAGCCCAAGCGTGCTTTTGTTTTTCCCGCTGATATGATATCATAATAGTGTTGTGCTGGAATCCACGCTTCAGCGTACCGCGCAAAGCGTTCAAGGCAAGCGAGCTATGGGTGGGCATAGGATGCCAATAGGCCGCCCACAATGGCCGCACAACCGTGACTCACGGCCGATGGCTGACCCCGCAGATTGATAGCCGAAACGGTCGTGATGGGCTAAAAGCGGTCGAGTGCGTACCAATTACGGCTGGATGCATTCGCCCTGCCGGCGAAAAGGAAGATAGCGACAATGACGGCAACCGCTGATATAATTCAGCTGCCTGTAATCCCTCCCCTCAGGCTGCCCGTTCGACAGCGGCAGACGCGTGACCACTATCCGGATACGCGTTTTGCTCAACACCGGATCTATCGCGAGCCCCACAACCGACAGCAGGCCATCCTTTCCTACAACGCCAGCGGACTGGTTACCATAGATCCCCAAAAAGGCCGCAACGTTGATCTATATGCCTGAAACACCTGGCCCCGTTAAGTTTTTAACAACACTTGCATGATACCCTTGAGGGGTCAGCGCTTGCCGGCTCACTTTTCAGGTGTATCTTTTGCCAGCGCCGCCTGGATGGTGCGCTGGGCGAGACGGCATTGGCAAACATGTCCGTGACCGCAGGCGGAAGCGGTCGATTTTTTTGCATCGCGGCGTGCTTTCAGGGCCAGCACAAGCACGAGCAATCCAAAAACCATGACAGTGCCGATAAATGAAATAAAGAGACTCATATTGATGTGTCGTATTTGACCAAGATATTTTCGGAAACACCCGTTTTAAACATATCCGGAATTTTCCCAACCTTTTTATAGCCTAATTTTTTGTAGAACGATTGCGCTTTTTTGTTAAAATCACTAACCAAAAGAAAGACTCTATTTGCTTTTTCAAAGCCGATCTCCTCGAATTTACTGATTAGCACTTTTCCAATGCCGTTGCTTCTATATTCTTTTTTGACGGCAATCAAAGACAAATAGGTAAACTTGCGGAAACACCCATTGTTGATAATCCCCATAAAGCCAATGCATTGATTGGCTTTGTTCAATGCAATATAGATCTGTTTGCCGATAATCATCTTCCTTATCTCATTTTCGATGGTGGGATTTGATTTAAAATAGGTTTCCCAAAGCACGGAATGTTTTACGCAGGAGAGGCAATCACCAACGTGATTTTTCTTGGCGAGTTGTATTCGAATTTCCATGATTAAAGCCATTTGTCGTTTCAAAGGTTAGCGTCTTTTTATCTCGATTGGGATCCTATCATAACCGATAGCCTCAATTCGGTTCTTTTTGTATACAATTTTCAGGTTCTTATCATCAATGACTATCTTTGAAACGACCCCTTGAGTCGGATCAACGTGAACAGCTGCAACAATGGGAATATTCGGCTTTCCACAGTCATCAAACACCGGGACATTATCGTACAATTCGAAATAAGTTTCTTTCTCTTGAAATCCAGAAATGCGTACATATACGAAATAAGCGTGGCTATTAACATCAAATGATCTGATCTGCTCAACACTATCTGCAGTAAGGCAATCGTTGTTTGCCGTACAAGATAAAAGCAAGATAAATGATAACGTAATTGTGATCAATATTTTCTGTTTCATTTTAATAATCTGTCTCCATATCAATGCTCTACCCTGGAGAGGCAGTTACGGGTGTGATCGTTTTTAGGAAATCAAGTACAGCGGCGTTAAACGCCCCTGGATTTTCCGTGTACATGCCGTGCGATGCATTGGGGATCGTAATCATTTGGTGCCGTTTTAAGTGCGGACGGAGCGCGGCATGCATCATTGCGTAAAGGCGCGGGCTTCTATCGCCCGTTAGAAGCAATATCGGTGCGTCTATTTTGCCGGCGTCCATGCTATTAAATGGCGTTTGTGCATCAGTGACGAGGTTTTTTAGGGACCAAGCATTGTCGCGGCGAGCCTGCTTTGCAGATTCGTCAAGCTTCGACCAATGACCGGGCATGCTCACTGCGTCGATGAACAATTCAAGGCCGCCATCCACATCTCCATGCTGAAGCCGCTCGACCGCCGCTGTCACGAACGTCTTGCGGTTTTCGATCTCCGCGATAGCATCAGGGGCTTTGGGAAGCATTTGGTCCAACGGCGCCGGGTCGGCAAGGACCATGCGGTGCACGAGTTCAGGATGCTTTGCTGCAAGGATCAATGCGACATCACCACCACGCGAATGGGCAATCAGGTGAACCGGACCGGCGCCAAGTTTCTTTATAAACCCAGCCAGATCATCTGCGTGCTGACCCACCGAAAACATACCTCCGTCGCCATTCCAGCATTCCGGATAGCTATGACGCAGGCTGACGGCAATGGTTCGAAAGTGCTCACCAAAGACCTCCATTTGAAACGTCCAGGCCCGGTAATCGTTGAGCGAGCCATGGATCAATACCAACGATGTTCCCCGGCCGCATTCAAGGTATGCCATTTCATATCCATTGACCGCTATCGTCCGGATTCCATTCGGCAGTTTCGATTTTCCAGTTGGCATGGTGATTCTCCCTGGAAGTGGTTTCAAAACCTCCCCTCGAACCCAAACTCGGTGTTGGGCTGCAGATTGAACTCCTCGAAATAGCCGACTATTCCTCCGGTTTAAATCTGCAGCCCGCCTTCTTGTCCCGCCGATCTTGGGCGGGGAAGGGTTTGAAACCACTTCTAATGTTGTCACTGATATTCGCTGATGATTTTGCTCAATACAGCGTTGAATTCTTCAGGTTTAACCTGCGGCACAAAATGACCGACACCTGGAATAAGTGTTACGCTTTCATGCAATGCCGTCTCCTTTCCGGTTGGAGCCGCATTGATGTTTTTAAGTTTTTCGGAATAGCTGTTCAAGCTGTCAGGAACATTAATGTACCAATACAATGGTCGGTTCTCCTGTGCCTTTGGCAGCAAAAGATATCGGGCTGCCATCTGCCGATAATACCGTAGATATGACCTCTTGCTTTGAATCTTGTAGCGAAGCGCATCCAAAGATCAATAACACGAATAACAGCGGAACTAATTTGTACGAAAAATAGTTAATTGGCTTCATTGGTTTTCCCCAGGTTTGAATTGTTTATAATATTCTCCCAAAACTTCAATATGATCAGTAACAATGCCGTTAAGCACCACATTTGAGAATTCATCAGCCTCTTCTATGGTATTAAGATATAGGTAAAATCTCATATCCGCATCATACACTTTGCCAAGGAACCTATTCGGCCATCCCCATATGTATTTCGTATAATTTGTAGGAAGACCAATGCCTTGGTTTTTGTATTGCTTTGGGATATTGCCAAAACCCAATGTAAATAAATATGATTTGAAAAAGATCTTTTGCTGGTTGCGTGGCAGAATTAATCTTTCGACTAGGGGTGTTCTGCTATGGATATATTCATAGGCGCTATCTTCGCACCATAAATACAGCAGTCTCTGCTGTTCTTCTGGAAACTGGGATAACGTATCAGCTATCAATTGCGCTGTTTCAAGATCGTTTCCGTTTTTGTTGTCAATTAGAAACTTTTTGTTCGAAAATTGCTTCAATACCTCAGAAAGCGTCCGTATTTTGCCGACACCTTTCCCCCTGAATGGATATGTCTTTCCATCATGGGTGTATCCATAACCTATATCCAATGTTTTTAGATGGTCGACGATATGATCTATTACCTTCCCTTGGCCATTGGTGCGACACTCAAGCATCCAATCGTGAAAAACGATCAATTGATTATCCTTCGTCGGGCGTATATCGATTTCGACGATTGTTGCGCCATGATCAAACGCAGCTTGAATCGATTCAGCTGTATTTTCCAAATAGTGATGCGTGGGCAGATAAATTCTGGCGGCTGTGCAATCGGCCAAATAGGATTTATTCAATCTTATACCCTTTGCAGAGCCTTGATAATCCTGATGAACTCCTCTGTGTGCAATAATTTCAAAATTTTCTCTTTTCGCTGGTGTCACTGCAGCGCTGCTTAATACAAATAATGTAACCGATGAACACAAAGCGAAAAAGAGCACTGCTATGCTTATTTTTTTTAACATTTATATGGCCATTAATTTGACATTGGGTTTTGAAACCACTTCTAATTGCTTTTGTATGCAGACTTTCTATCCACTCTTCTTGCAAGTTCACTGGTATATTTTAAACCCAATGTATCGGAGTGTTTATTTGCCCACTCCGAAAGTTTTGTGCTGCCTGCAGGCGGTGATTCAACATACAAAAGATTCGACATCAAACCTTCTATTTCCTCTTTGGTTATCATCACATCATTTACAGCCTTTCCTATGATCCAACCGGCAAGATAGGCGATCCCAGGCGGGACTGAGATAATGGGACGCCGTTTATGAATGATTTCACCTATCCTCTTTACGAGTTCCCGATAAGTGAAAGTCTCGGGCCCTATTGCATCGACGACGAGGTTATTGCGTTCCCTCCCATACTGAATCGCAAGGTCGGCAAGATCTTCCACATAAATGGGTTGCATCTTGTATTGCCCATCTCCAAAGACTCCAAACACGGGAAAATAACGCAGTCCCCAGGCGATATTGTTGATTAATATATCCTCTTTGCCAAAAAGGACTGTAGGTCTTAGAATGGCATATGAAATCCCGCTGTCGATCAAAGACTTTTCTAAACGAGCCTTGCCACTGAAATATTCAAGCGGTGAATCAAGCGATGGATTTGTTATACTTATGTGGACGATCCTTTTGACGCCGGCTTTTTTAGCGGCCGTAAACATTATCTCAGAGTTTCGCACAGCGTCTGCATGTGTGAAGGTTTTGTGGTTGAATCTGACCCAATAGGTATTGTACAGCACAGAAACGCCTTGAAATGTTTCTTCCAGTTTTGCAGGCGCATCGAAATTGAATGGATAAACTTCTATTTTATCGCTGAAAGGATTTTTACGATCCAAGGAGTTTGTGATTGTAATAACTTTATGCCCATCGTCAATAAGCTTTTTGGCAATGTATTTACCAGAGTAGCCAAAAGCTCCAGTAACTGCATGTGTTTTTTTATCCATAGCTCCTCGCAACGCATGGGATTACAAGTAAAGGCCGCTCTGTTCGCCCGAATAATGTGAAGACGGTCATCTCATGCCGAAAGAAAATCGTACAATATTGAAACGTCTGACAAGCAGTTCATACGGTATATAAAGGGATCAGAATTCGTTTAATTCGTGCCAGGATATACTGTCTATTGGTTCCGGATACAAGCGCGTACCTGGAATCCAAGCCGGAAAGCAGAAAAAAATCGGCATAAACTAAATATCGAGCCAGTCGATAATCAGATGGGCCACGATGCTCTGCGAGTCATTGTTAAGATGCCATTGTCCGCCACCAAAAAACCGAGCACGGACCTCCTTTACGAAAGGATCAACTCTTATATCGCCGCTTTGAGGAACGGTTTTGACCACAGACGGAGGCATATTGCCAACTGTTACTGATTTTTCCTGCTGAGCAAAACTGACCGCACCCCAAAACACAATACTTGAAATCGCTAAAGTCGCATATTTCATCTTTGTTTTCCTGTTTTCGTTTAGCGAAGAATCTTGCAAACCTGCAGCTGTATAGAGGCAGCGGAGCAGCTGCTGGGCGCAGAAAACAATATATGGCGATATCCTATTTAACTGTTTAAAATGATACAAAAAAACAATATGGGAAAACTGCAATTATCAGAAATTAAACACCTTGGCTTCTGCAGCCAAATCGATTAAATGCGGTCCACCATCTAAAACCATATTTGAAAAGAATTTTGCTTCGTCAACCTGACGAGCTTTGGCGCATGGAATTCAAACGCCGATTGAAACTTGGTTTTCAACTAGATAAGGAAAATAGTCATTTGGGCAATCACCCGTTGCTGTTTTTAGATGATAATCTTTTTCAGAGTTGGCCCAGTTAACGCCATCATCAATTAAGAACAAATGGGTTTTATGTCCTTTTGAGTGGGCAATTTTGGCGAATTGAAAACACCTGGTCGCCTTCTCGTTGTCATCCTGACTTAATACAAACAAAAAATTGGCCATGATTTACCTCCCTTTTTAAGTTTAAACTAAGTGCAGTATTTCTCTTCGCATGACCGGATGCCAAAAACGCGCAATCTCCGCAGGCGGTCCGTTGTGCGCGCTTGAGACTCTTTTGCCGTTTTTATTTCTGGTTTTTAATAATGTAATCTCTGTAGCAATCATCAGATGGTCCGGTCAATTAGATTAAAACGACAAATTAGACGCATAATGCCGTTATTTTGGGATTAGATGGCCAATTGGCCATCCAATAATTTCGCATTTAATTAGAAGGCCTTTCGATTGGAACTGGTTCAGCCTGGGCCTATTTTGTACCATGCTGCTTGTCTGTAACTGGCGGTATTCTGTGATGTCGCGCAAAAACTTACCGCTTGCACGGAATTATGTCAAAAAAATAGTGAAAGTCCCATCAGGATCACGCCTCGCCCGGCTGATCAAAGACTGTTTTGCCAATCCATCAATAACAGGCCCAACTGGCTCAACCGGACAACCGACTCAACCGACCAGCAGACCCAATTGCCTAATCGATGCACCTGTGATAAATATCTGAATTCGTATCAACTGTTGTTTTTTGGGAGGGCCTTTTGTCCGGTATTCAGGAAATCTTGTTGATTGTACTATTGATTCTGGCGTTGCTGATTTTGCCGCGAATTTTCTCCTCCAGGCGGACAGCGGTTGTCTCCAAGCCAACTCGAGCCGGGCGGTTACCGCTGTCAGGCAAATTCCGGCTCGCCATTTTGATTTCGTTTCTGTGGTTGTTTGTCCTTTCGGCGATCTATGTTCCATGGCGCGGGCAGTGGCCTGCATTTCTTTATGCGGGGGTGGGCCCGCTGATTGTGGCCTGGGGGCTTTATTGGGTGCTCAGCGGTTTTCGCAGCCGTCGCAGTCGCTGATCGATCCATATCGGTACTTGTAAACTGCCGGCTTTCCGGCAGTGTAAAAAAGGATTAAGAATATGCAGCGACCCGTTTATCTTGATTATAACGGCACAACGCCGCACGACCCGGAAGTCATCCAGGCCATGCGGCCGTTTCTGGACCAGGAATTTGGCAATCCCTCCAGCGCTCATTTTTACGGTCACAAGCCCAAAGCGGCCGTAGAAACCGCTCGGCGGCAGGTGGCCCAGTTGCTGGGGTGCAAGCCCAGGGAGATCGTCTTTACCTCCGGCGGCACCGAATCCAACAACCATGCGATTCGTGGGATCGCCGGATCCATGAAATCCAGAGGGCGGCATATCATCACCAGTACCATCGAGCATCCGGCGGTTTCAGAGGTCTGCCGTTTTCTGGAAGGGGACGGGTTTGAAACCACCTTTGTGTCTGTTGACGGCCGTGGCGTTGTGGATATGCAGAAGCTCAGGCAGGCCGTTCGGCCGGATACGATTTTGATCACCATCATGCACGCCAACAACGAGGTCGGAACCATTCAACCGATTGCCGAGATCGCCGAGATCGCCGCTGCCGGCGACATAGCGATGCATACGGATGCGGCCCAGAGCGTCGGCAAGATCGTTTGCGATGTGCGGCGGCTGGGGGTGGATTTGCTGTCGCTGGCCGGGCATAAATTGTATGCCCCCAAAGGTGTGGGGGCGCTGTTCGTGAAACAGGGGGTATTGCCCGAAAAGTTTTGCTTTGGCGCCGGTCAGGAGAGCGGCTGGCGCGCAGGCACTGAAAATGTTCTGGAGATTGTGGGATTGGGCAAGGCCTGTGAGATCGCCGCTCGCGATTTGGAGGCCAATGTGGAGCACATGCAGGCCATGCGGGACCGCCTGCACCAGGGGCTTGTGGCGTCGCTGGAAGATGTTCGGCTCAACGGCCATGAAGATCAGCGGCTGCCCAATACACTGAATCTCTCATTCAAGGCGCTCGAAGCCGACCGGATACTGGACGCGATCGGGGACCGTGTGGCCGCATCCGCCGGTGCCGCCTGCCATTCCAGCGGCGTGAAGCTGTCGCATGTACTCGAAGCCATGCAGGTGCCCGAACATTGGGCCAAAGGCACGATCCGCTTTTCGGTGGGACGCATGACCACGCCCGAAGAGATCGATCAGGCCATTGCCATCGTGGCGGCGGCGGTTTCAAACTTGCGTTCCTGAAATTGTGCTGGTCTAAATTCGGCGAATTTATGACCTGGAAGAGATCCTAATAAGAAAATTATGCGTTTAGATAAAAGCCAAGGGTTGCTATCGAGCCGGTGCATCGTCGGGGCGGGATTCCCATTGCACGCCATTGGGATGTAAGTGCTGCTAAGATGCACTACGGGCGACTCGCAAACTCGCTTCGCTCAAACAGTGCGAGCCGCTGATCCTTCGCTGCATCTAAGCAGCACTAACAGCCATGGCTAAAGCAATGCGAATCCCGTCCCGACGATGCACCTCATATCCAATCTTATAACTCCATCTTGTAAGCTGTGGAATGTGCTGTTGTCTCGTGAGGTATTTTAATTGAAGCCGATCGGTCGTAATGGCCGCCTGCCGTACACGCATCATTACCAAAGAAAGTGTGCGATAGCTAATAAATTAGTAAATAAACACCCAAAGTGGTTGTTTGGGCTCTTCTCGGGTCCAAGGTCAAGGCGGAGCGAGGCGCTTAACCGGAGGAATACCAAGGTATTTCGAGGATTAAGCGCCTCGGTCCAATGCGGAGATTGGGCCCGAGAAGAGCCCAAACAACCACTTTTAGGGGTTGGCCCATAGTTTGATGGATAGATAGGGCACCACTTCATACTCATCCGGATCGCGATCGTCGCGTTGCGGGACATAGGCCACGCCGAGACCGGGGGAAAATGAAATATAGCGCAGCAATGTCAGGCCGTAATTGATTTCCAGGCCGGCCGAATGCAGCCAACCGATATCGTCGCCGATGCCTTCGTCGTCATACGTGCGCCCACCTTCGTAGAATAGTTCCAAAAACAGATCTCTGTTGTATAACGGAAAGCCACTTTCCATTCCCTTGAAGATATTCCAGAGAGGCAGCCGGTAAGCGGCCGCCGCACGAACCACTTCCTGGCCGGTCTGAAAATTGGAATTATAGCCGCGCAGACCCAATGTTCGCGGGATGCCGGGCTTCAGTGCCGTAGGCAGCAGATCGAAGCCGCCGAGGCCGAACTGGCCCTGAGCAAAATCGTCCCCCCAGCCGGCGCCGTAAGTTCCGGAAATCTTGAGTACGTGGTTTCGCAAAAAGGGCATGGTGATGTACTGGTTAAAGTCCACCAGCGCCCGGCTGGTTTCGATGTCGCCGCCCAGGGAGGGGGTGCTGTATTCGGCGCCGAGAGAAATCAGAAAGCCGTCCTCAAGGGAAATGCTGCGGCTGTGTATGGTGCCGCTGGAATAGTCAACACGCCCCCAGGCGCTGCCCTGATCCTCGTCGGTCGGCCGGACATTGAGGGCAACGTTTTCGTAGTCGTCTTCCAACTCTTCGATCACATCGCGCTGCAAAAATTCATAACCCACGGTCAAGCTCAGCTGGCGCCGGATCCGCGTCCACAACGGAAATGTAACGGCCGCACCGAAGAATTGGGTCTCTTCGGCGTAATCAAAACGATCGATTCTGCCGGGGGATTCCAGCAGGTTGGGGTAGGCCGCCTGACCGAGACCGCCGTAAAGGGTGAGGTCCGGTTTTAACCCGCGATAG
>JASFGJ010000046.1:0-12494 GCA_050123815.1 Desulfobacteraceae bacterium | reverse complement strand
CCATATTTTTCAGCCTGATTGAATCTTTTGAGAATTTGGAACTGAGTTGCGATGGAATAGAAGCGGACAATGTTTGGTAAAACAAAAGCACTGCTGATCGATTTCAAAGTGGCTCTCAGATATAAGATGCAAAAATCATGCAAAAAACCAATTGATACGCCAGGGCATGTAATATCAATAACTTAAATCTCATTGGCTATTCTGATAAAAATGAACTGGGCAATATGCTTCATAATTTTCGATAGTTTTTTTCATAGAACTGGGCAATCAACGACATTATTTTATTGCGTCGCTTTCATTACCCGATATTCATATCCACTACCAAACCTTCTTAACAGGTTCGTCAATGGCATCAAGCTGATAAGGCCAAGGGCCCCTTGATCCATAATCATGGCCGTGCTATCACCAAAATCCGGAAATCATGGATCATGATACTCTGATACAATAACAGGGGTTGGTCATATTTGCCGACCCCCTTTTTTTGAATTATTGAAGGCTATGCCGGATAGCATTATGAAAACAACGACACTCATCATCGGTGGCTGCCGCAGCGGAAAGAGCGGTCACGCACTTGGACTGGCGAATGCCCGGAGCGGTGGAAAAAATCTGTTTGTTGCAACATGCGCACCTCAAGATGACGAGATGACCGCCCGGGTCAAGCGGCATCAAATGGAACGTGGAGACTGCTGGCAGACCATCGAAGCACCACTGGATCCGGCGGCGGCCCTGCACGATCATGGACCGGGGGCAGACATTCTGGTTATCGACTGCCTGACGCTGTGGGTCAGCAATCTCATGATGACCGGACTGGACGACGGGCAAATCATCGATCATATCAACAGGCTGTGTGACAGCTTGATGGAAACGCCCTGCGCCGTCATCCTGGTCTCCAATGAAGTCGGCACCGGAATTGTGCCGGAAAACGCTTTGGCCAGACGCTACCGAGACTTGATCGGCTGGTGCAACCAGCATGCGGCCACTGCTTGCGAAAGGGTTATTTGGATGGTGGCCGGCATTGCGGTGCCCATAAAACCCCAACCGTCATTGAACGTATAACCGATATGCATGGCAGACCAAACAGCTCCGGATGGATTTCGGCGATTCAGTTCTTAACGATCATTCCTTTGGGCAAGCGCGCCTTTAACGCTCGGGCCGCCCTTCCCTATTTCCCGGTTTGCGGATTGATCATCGGCTGCGTGGTGCTCTTTGTTGATTGGGCCGCCGGTCGGTTCTGGCCACCGGCGGTGGTGGCCCTGTGCGATGTGTTGACCCTGATCGTGATCAGTGGGTCGCTCCACCTGGACGGCCTGGCGGACACCGGCGACGGTCTCTATGGCCAGCGCAGCGCCACCAAAATCCTGGCCATCATGAAAGACAGCCGCATCGGAGCAATGGGCTTGGTGGCCGTGTTGTGCTGCCTGGCGGCAAAATGGGTCGGCATCAGCGCCATTGAAATGAACAGAAGCCTATGGCTTCTGTTGGTGCCGGCCTATGCCCGAGGGACCGTTCTGATCGCGATCAAGTCGATGCCTTACGGCCGCCCCGACGGTGGCACGGGACATGACTTTTTCGACCCCCCATTAGAGGCGGCAGACTTTTGGGCACTCGCACTGCTCGCAGCGGGCTCTTTGGCCATGGGCTGGGACGCCCTGAAAATCAATGTCGGGTTTGTGCTTATCGTCAGTACGACGCTGGCCTGGTATCGACGAAAACTCGGCACCCTCACCGGTGATATGCTGGGCGCCCTGATCGAGGTCACGGAAGCCGGTCTGTGGATAATTGCCGCGGCCCAATGGAGGGGTTGATGCGCGAGACATATAAAAAAGCCTACCCGTTCCGATTGGCAACCACATCGTTCATCTATCCGGCAGGATATTCGGACAACGTTCGGCGCCTGGCGCCCTGGGTGGATGAAGTCGAGCTGTTATTGTTTGAGAGCGACCATCTGCCCGATTCTACGGAAGTCTACCAACTGCAAATGCTCGCCGATGATCAAGACGTAACGTACAATGTGCATCTGCCAATGGATATTTGCCTGGGCGCGGTCGATGCAGACCAGCGCCGTCGGTCCATTTCGGCTGTTGCAAAGACACTTGAACGCGTCGCACCGCTGGCCGCCACGACCTATACCCTGCATCTGGCCGTCGATGATATGGTTCAGACCAGTGCCGATCTAGACGCCTGGCAATCGCGCTGCATCGAAAGCCTGGAGGATTTGATACAGCGCACAAAGATCCCTTCCCGATGTCTCTCCGTTGAAACACTCGATTTCGATCCCCAATGGCTGGTGGACATTGTCGAACCGATGGATCTGGCGATATGCATTGATGCCGGACATCTGCTGCGATTCGGGTACGACCTTGCCTCGGTTATCGATCTGTTTCAACAACGAACGACAATATATCATCTGCACGGCGTTGCAGGTGGGAAAGATCACCTCTCGTTGGCTAGGCTTGAAACCGATGCCGCCAACACACTGATTCCGGTCCTCGAACATTTTTGTGGCACGGTCTCTCTGGAAGTGTTTAATCATCGCCATTTAACGGAATCTCTCGACACGCTGGCATCGCTTATGTCTCGGACGACGTTAAGGCAGAGCCCCGTTGGAAAGTCTCATGCCTTCTGATCATACAAAGCGGGTTGAGCTTCTCGCACCCGCCGGAAATTTTGAGAAGCTTGAAATGGTGCTGCACTACGGCGCCGATGCCGTCTATCTTGCGGGCAAGATGTTCAGTTTGCGTAATTTTAGCGATAACTTCAGCCTGGATGAAATGTCATCCGCAATCAAGTTGGCGCACGCCTGCAGCGCAAAAGTGTATGTGGCGGTCAATATCTACGCGCGAAACCGGGATCTGCAATCGCTGCATGAATATATTGTGCAATTGGCGGCTATTGGTCCGGACGGTGTCATCGTTTCCGACCCGGCAATGGTATCGATGGTGCAAAAAAGCGCTCCAGGCATGCCGATACACCTGAGTACCCAGGCCAACACGACCAACACGGAATCGGTCCGATTCTGGCGGAGCCAAGGTGTCAGTCGCATTAACGCTGCCCGAGAATTATCGCTGCAGGAAATCAAACAGCTTTCAACAGTCGACGGTGTGCAAGTGGAAGCCTTTGTCCAAGGTGCCATGTGCATCTCCTACTCGGGACGCTGCCTGCTCAGCAATTATATGGCTCAGCGGCCGAGCAATCAGGGAATGTGCTGCCAGCCTTGCCGTTTCCGGTACAGCCTCGTTGAGCAGACCCGGCCGGGGCAATACTTCCCAATCGGTGAAGATGACAACGGCACCTATATTTTCAATTCCCGCGACCTGTGCATGTTGGCCCATTTGCCGGCAATGATCGACGCCGGCATCGATGCGCTGAAAATTGAAGGGCGTATGAAGGGTATCCATTATGCCGCAACGGCAGTTAAAATATACCGCGAAGCCATCGATCGCTTCTATGCGGACCCAACGGACTACGCCCCGGCATCTTATTGGCAGTCTGAGCTTGATAAAATTACAAGCCGAGGCTATTGCACCGGTTTTTATCTTGACGAACGACAGCAGATCCGGCCCAATTATCGTCGACCGCAACCGCCCACCTATGCGCTGGCGGCCAAGGTTTTATCTTCTGACGATCAAAGGTATGCACCGGTGGAAGTACGCAACCAGATCCGGTTGGGGGATAGCGTTGAAATCCTGACACCTGCCGGCCCGCCGTTGAAGGATTCCATCGCCGCTATCATCACTTCGGACGGTCGGCAGACGGACGTTGCCAACCCCGGTGATCGAGTCTCAGTTCAATTAAGTAACACGGTCCGTCGATTCGACCTGCTGCGCCGCAAGGTCAGCAACAACGTTGCAGAAAATGACACTATCTGATTAGAAAAGGCTGATGCGCAAAAGATTTTTCATATGGGTCGCCGCCGCAGGCTTGCTCTGCGGCATCAGCGCAGGCGGTCTACTGGCGCTTACGCGGGATCTGCCGCAAATTACGGCTTTGGAAAATTTTCGTCCTCCGGCGGTCACACGGATCTTTTCTGCTGATCAGGTCATGCTGGCCGAACTGTTTGCCGAAAGACGCGATCCAGTTTCCATCCATCAGGTCCCCCCCATGTTGAAAACGGCTTTGCTGGCCACCGAGGACCGCCGGTTTTATCAACACAGCGGTGTCGACATTAAAGGCCTGATGCGAGCGATTGTAAAAAACGTGATCAAGAGGCGCTATGCAGAAGGCGCCAGCACCTTGACACAGCAGCTGGCAAAGACGTTGTTTTTGACCCCCAGAAAAACCATCTCCCGCAAAGTCAGAGAAGCCTTATTGGCGCTGCAACTGGAGCGTCGCTACACCAAAGACGAAATATTATCGCTCTATTTGAATCAGATTTATTTGGGCAGCGGAGCTTATGGTATTGGAGCCGCTGCCAGAACCTATTTTGGTTCAGACCTCAGTCAGCTCTCGCTCTCACAGTGCGCACTCATCGCAGGGCTGCCCAAAGCGCCGTCGCGCTACTCGCCCCTGGTCAACCCGGATCTGGCCTACAAGCGGCGTAATATCGTACTGGCACAAATGCTTGCCATCCACGCCATCGATGAACAGGCGTATCAAGAGGCCCGAAATGAGCCGATCACAACCGTACCCAGAGTCCATGACAATCCACTTGCCCCGCATTTCATTCAACACATCAAAGAAACTCTAGAAACGGCCATCGGTGCCGATCTTCTGTACAAAGGCGGCTTGACGGTGTACACGACGCTGTCATTCGAATTCCAGCGTGCCGCGGAAGAGGCCGTGGCACGCGGCCTGGACCAACTGGCCCTGCGGATGACACTCAACGGCCTGACAAACCCAAAGCCACAGGTCGGATTGACGGTATTGAATGTCCACACCGGCGGCCTCATGGCGATGGTGGGTGGCCGCAGCGACCAACAGACCGGCTTTAACCGTGTGTCGACGGCAAGACGCCAACCCGGGTCGGCATTCAAGCCTATTGTGTATGCATTGGCGGTCGAACGAGGCTTCGAACAAAATCAGGTATTGCTGGATGCGCCGGTGGTGTTTAAAACCGCACAGTCAGAAAAGCAGTGGCAGCCGCACAATTTTTCACAAACATATGACGGTGAAATCAGCCTGCGCTGGTGTCTGGCGCATTCCAAAAATATACCTGCCGTGCGCTTGATTGAAAAACTCGGCCCAACGTCCGTAGTGCAATTCGCCCAACGGCTTGGCGTGCAGTCGGAGCTTTCTCCCAACCTCTCACTGGCACTGGGAACCTCGGAAGTCACCCTGCTTGAGCTTACGGCAGCGTATGCCGCCTTTGCCAACGGAGGCAAGTTTATCCGTCCCTATGGCGTTTCCAAAGTTGTCGGCCCAAGCGGCGATATCCTGTGGAAAGCCAGACCGGAACAACGCATCGCCATGTCGAGAATTGGAGCCGCAACTATTACCAATATGTTGGAGGCTGTCATTTCCGAAGGTACAGGTCGCAGCGCCCGCAATCTGCCAAGCCCTCTGGCTGGAAAGACAGGCACAACCAATGATTTCAAAGATGCTTTATTTGTCGGCTACTCCCCCAAATACGCCGCCGGGGTCTGGGTGGGAAATGACGATGCGACGACGTTGGGTCCAAAAGAGACAGGCGCCCGGGCAGCGCTTCCCATCTGGATCCAGCTTATGCGCAAAATCGGCCGGCAGCAAACGCAAAGCTATTTTGACATCCCGGACGAGCTGCACCAAATCTATATAAATCCCCGTACCGGTGCGCGGATGGATACCGGCGCCCCCGGTGCCGTCCCGGCATTGGTGAGACGCCAATCGCAATGATCGCGTTGCCAAATGATGAAATAGTCGATAGGTCGAATCGTCGAATGGTTAAATGAAAAATAGCGATGTCATCTGCACCGGAACCATTTGACCATTTAACGATTTAACCAAACCTACTTGTCAATTGAGGAGGGAAGCGTAATTTTACGTTTGTCCGCTTCGGGATTCGGGCGATAAAAAATGGCGATATGGCCGATCATGCCCACCATAGTTGCACCGGTTTCTTTTTCCAACGTACTGATTTTTCGGTTTTTTTGATCCTTTGTCTTGCCTTCGACAAATTTAACCTTCACCAGTTCGTGTTTGAGCAGGGCCTGTTCCAATGCCTGGGATACCGATGGAGAGGTGCCTTTTTGTCCAATCAGCACAACGGGCTTGAGCGAATGGGCAAGCCCGCGCAAATACTTGCGTGCCTGACCTGTTAGTATCAATTTGTCTGTCATAGGCGCTAGCGGCGTTTCAAGCGCTTGGCGATGGCCAATAGCTTGGCATCGACGCTTTTAATGTTCTTTGTAAAATCGACAAGCGCGGCATCGGTACTGATGGCGACACCTTCAATAGAGTCGATGGTTGAAATGGTTTTTTCATTCTGCGCGTGGATCGCTTCGAGGTGTCCATTGATCTTTGATAAATAAATGGCAATGACGATAAGCCAAATGACCATGAAAACCGCTTTCCACTCTTTTTTCAGAAAACTCATAGGTCGCTCCCTCGTCTTGAGTCCATCAATATTAACTTCCGCTAATAATAACACAGTCCAAATCAATTGACTCAACGCCTATAAAAACGTTCGAACCGCTGTGTCGCAAGCACCCGCCTCTGAAACTTCTGTACTGTCATTTCAATAACGGTTTAAAACCTCATTGACAAGCATTTTTCCATGTATCATTGATATCTACCGGATTGTATGTTATTCCAAGTTATTATGGGGCAATGCTCTCTAACGCCATTTTTTCTGGATGATAGGAATTTCAAATGGGCACAGATCACTTGCACGACGACTCACCTGATAGAAGATCGGAAGAAAGATCTTTGGCAGAGCGGTATTACAGCGTCCAATTCACCACAAACGGCCTGGCATCTTTTTACCAGTTCAAACTTTGGAACATTTCCACCAAAGGTTTGTGTATACTGGTCAAAGAGGGATCGGAGGTTCTCAATCATCTCTCGGTAGGCGACACCATTGAGATGACATACTACATGGCGGACGGCCAGGGAGGTCAGGAGAACTTCCAGACACAGATCAAGCATATCACCAAAAGTGATAACGGCCGCTTCCAGGGGCACTTTCTGGTCGGCTTGTCGATCATTTAGGGCTTGGAAGCAATCAATTGCACAATACTGCAAAGTCTATATTTGGTATGTTTCTTAAGAATAGACGAGACTGACGGGCAGCGGAGGGTATTTTCTTATGCCCGGTTTGGGCAGGAGGTGTTCCTGTCCGATGGTCAGCCAATTAACGTCCGGATTAATCTCTCGCAATTTTCCGTCATCCGGCGGGCGGGCATGGTTGGTATAGGTGTAGGTCACCTGAAAGATGCAAAGGCCCGATTTTCCGTCGCGAGCCACCACATAATTTTTTTTGAAGGTCCGCGGAACGATATTGTGCATTGCGGCGATTTGCTGTATTTCATCTTCGCTGAAACGCATGAGGATCGCCTTGGAAACACCGCGTTCAGAAATGCGAATCATGGCACGCGCCTCACTGCTGCCGACATAGACCGTTGAAATGCAGGGAATCCTTTTCAGATATTGGGATGCTACAATAGCAGCTGTGCGGCGTCCGCCGACCATAACCGGCAAACCATAATATTCGAAAAATTTCTTCTGCACGATCTCGGCATACTTATCACCCTTTTCGTACAGATCCTTGGAAATATAGCGCAGGCTCTGTGCCATATCCTCTGCTGCCTCTGCGATGGGCCAATCGACACGGACATGAAAATGGGAAAGGCAGTAACGGTTTTTGGATCGGGTGGCCGGATCCCGCTGGATTAAAAGCGCATAATCAATGGGCAGCAGGACTTTGACGAAGTTGAAGAAATTCGCCGACTCGACATACTTCTGGTTTCGATCAAATTTGTCCTGAAGCGGCAGCGCCTTTGCCTGCAGCAAATTCGCCTTGGTGGTTTTATTTGGATTGAAGAATCGAATATACTTCTTGTAATTCGCCGGAATGGTATCTTCAACAAAGATGACCAGAAAGGTGTTCTGAGGCTCGTGTTCGATACTGGGGATACGTGCCCTCGGTTTGAGTTCGCGCTTTTCTACATAGGGATAGGGGGTACTGCTGCTCTTAAAACGATGATACGAATTGACTAACGCGTACTCGAGCATAAATTGGTCCATATCGTCCCGCAACATTTCATAATACGAACGCCGCAGTCGATTCACCTGGCTGAGTTCTTCTCGAACACTCCAGAACGCCAATCGCCTCTCCTGTAAAATTTGCTCCATTCGATTCGGGTCAATACCCCTAAGCAACGTTATCTGTTTTGATATTCAAGCCTTACCACTAAACATGCGCTTCGTCAATCACTGCTGCGAACCACCGTTGATTTTTTCGATGCGGCGGTACAGCGCTTCACGATAACGATAGCCGTAAAAGACGATCAACAAATTGACCGCCACGACAATACAAAAAACCAAATAATTTTTCTCAAAGACCAGGGCCCCCTGCAGGCTGAGCATCAGCGTACCGGGTATTCGGCCAATGCCCGCCAAAATTAAAAATACGCGCATCGGCATTGTGCTGACCCCGATAACCAAACACAGATAGTCCTTCGGAAACCCGGGAATCAGAAAAAGAATGAACACCACCAAGACTCCCTGGTGCCGAATGATGTGGTCAAACCTCGCCAGCCGATGGCTGGGCATAATTTTACGAACCCAGCGTTTGCCTACCAAGCGGCCAATGCTGAAATTGATCCAGGAGCCCACCGTCAACGCGATGGTAGAATAGAGGCATCCCTTGAATGCACCGAAAAGAAATCCGCCAATGACACCGGTTGCTTCTCCGGGGATCGGCGCAAAAATGACTTGCAGGATCTGAATAGCCATAAAAACAAGCGGTGCCGCCGCACCATATGACGCCACATAAGCGGAAAAACGATCGCGCTCCACCAGCAGTTCATATGCGGTTGACAGCATCGCCGACAAGGGCTCGCGAAACCAGACAAGCAGGATGACCGCCAACACACCACCCACAATGGCGCTCAAACGCAGCAGGGCCAGTATTTTTCCAGCCAATCGATCTTCGGGATCACGATTCGGAAGATTCAAGCGCTTACCTCACCATTCAGCGGTCGCTCAAAGCTTCTACCCCCGGCAGCCGCTTGCCCTCGAGGAATTCCAGCGAAGCACCGCCACCGGTGGAGATGTGCGAAATTCGATCCGCAACGCCGGCTTTTTCAGCAGCCGCTGCAGAATCGCCTCCGCCAATAATGGTCACGGCACCCCGGTCGGTCAGCCGTGCCAGCAGCTTCGCAATTTCGAATGTCCCGGTCGCGGTTGCCTCAATTTCAAAAACGCCCATGGGACCGTTCCATATTACGGTCTGTGCGCTGGACAGGACATCCTCGAATTTGGCGATCGTCGCCGGACCGATATCCAGACCGGCGCAATTGTTTGGAATGTGCTGGTTGTCGACGGTTTTCAGCTCTCCGATCTTGCCGGCAGCCACGTCAAAGTGGTCGCTGACCACACAGTCGGTCGGCAGCACCAGCTTTTCCCCGGATTGTGCCAGCAGGTCGCCGGCAAGTTGGACACGATCCTTTTCCAGCAGGCTTCGACCGATATCCAGTCCCATGGCAGACAAGAACGTATAGGCCATGCCGCCGCCAATCAGCAGCCGATCCACTTTTGGCAGCAGGTTCTGAATCACGTCTATTTTTCCGGATATTTTCGCCCCGCCGAGTATCGCCACCATCGGTTTTTGAGGCGACTGCAGAACGCCTCCCAGGTAATCCAGCTCTTTCATCATCAGATATCCGGCAGCTGCGGGATCGATAAAATGGGTCACCCCCTCTGTGGATGCGTGGGCTCGATGTGCCGTCCCAAACGCATCATTGACATACACCTGTCCCAATTCGGCCAGTTGTTTTGCAAATGCTTCATCGTTCTGAGTTTCCGAATCATAAAATCTTAAATTCTCGAGTAGCAGCACCTGCCCCGGCTCCAGCCGCTTCACAGCGCCCATCACCGATTCGCCAATGCAATCTTCCACAAAAAAGACCGGTGAACCCAAATGCCTGCTTAATACCTCGACACAGGGCTGCAAAGACATCTCGGCGTTTCGTTTGCCTTTGGGCCGTCCCAGGTGCGACATCAGAATTAACTGTCCACCTTGCTCCAGTATGTAACGGATGGTGGGCAAGGCCGCACGAATACGCTTGTCATTGGCCACCTTCCCATCCTTGATGGGGACATTAAAGTCAACACGCATCAAAACCCTTTTGCCCTCTACTTGTATCTGTTCAACTGTTAACTTCTGCATTTTGTGTCCTTGCCTTTTTGATGTTCATTTTTCTTCAATCGATGGATGCTTTTCTTTTGGGACCATCTCTGAAAAAAACTGATCACACCGCCACGGTAAGAGCGATCGATCATCTCCTCCCGCACGCGATATCCGCTCGCCTTTCCAATGGCCGTGCGTAAACACGGCGTTTTATGGATACACTGCAGGCAGGCGACAGGTGTTACGCGCAGGCCGTCTTCCCGTAGTGGGAATACCGTTTCAAGGTCGGCAAAACAGGCCGGTTTTTTTTCGGATCTATTCATGTGTCGAGGTTCATCCCCCAATGCCCGCATCCAAAGGGCCTGAGCAGTGAACATCTATTCGGTGGATCGGCTATATTTCATCCAACTCATGCTTTAAATCGCGGGTCATCAGTTGGTGCAGGGCGTCTTTCGGTGAAAGATCCTCATGCAGCACCTGGTAAACAGCATCTGAAATCGGCATCTCCACACCCAAGCGCTTGGCCAGATTGTGCACCGATCGGGCTGTTTTTACGCCTTCAGCCACCATGCGCATTTCCGCCAGCACCTGGGCCAGTGTTTGCCCCTGCCCGATTTTCAGCCCGACCATGTGATTGCGACTCAAATCGCCGGTACAGGTCAACACCAGATCGCCGATCCCCGCAAGGCCCGTGAAGGTCCGAGGATTGGCTCCCAGGGCCAGTCCCAGACGACGTATCTCGGTCTGCCCGCGTGTAATCAGGGCTGCCCTGGTATTCAGCCCCAGTCCAAGGCCATCAACGATTCCAGCTGCGATGGCGATGACATTTTTCACAGCCCCGCCCAATTCGACACCCGTGATGTCCTCATTGGTATAGACCCGAAAGGCCGTCGTTGCAAACACATGCTGCACCTTCCTGGCGCAGGCCTCCTGCCTGGAGGCTACGGTTACGACGGTGGGTACGCCCATGGCGACTTCTCGTGCAAAGCTGGGACCGGACAGCACGGCCAGCCGATCGTCGCTCAGGCCGGCCGCCGCTTCTTTCAGCACCCCGGACATGGTCAGCAGGGTCTCGTTTTCGATCCCTTTGCTGGCCGATACAACGATGGCCTCCGGTTCGAGATCCGGCGCCATCCGGCCCGCCACGACGCGCATGACATGGGATGGTACGACGATTAATACCAGTCCTTTGCCCCGAACCACTTCCGCCAGATCCGTTGAGGGCCGCAAATTGTTGGACAATTGAATCCCGGGAAGAAAAACCCCGTTCTCCCGAGTCTCGGCGATCTGCCGGCAGATCTCCTGCTCGAACACCCACAAATCGATGGGGTAGCCTTTCTCGGCCAGCAGATTTGCCAATGCGGTGCCCCAGCTACCGGCACCGACCACTCCGATATCGAAACCATCCGGCATGTTGCTCATCTTTCTCACTCCCTGCTCAGTTGAAACGTTTCGAACGTATCCGCTCAGGATGCATCTTCTTCCTCGGCCAGACGTGCCGCACTCATGACGCGCTCACCGGGCTCCATACCAATCAGCTTAACCCCCTGGGTATTGCGGCTTATGACGGATATATTGCTTACCGGCATCCGGATAATCTTGCCGCGATCCGTCACCAGCATGATATCTTCACCGTCATGGACTTCCAGGATGCCGACCACCATACCGTTTCGTCGGCTGGTCTTTATGGTGATCACACCTTTGCCGCCACGTTTGTGTACGGGATATTCGTCAATGGAGGTCCGCTTGCCGAATCCGTTTTCAGTAACGGCGAACAGCGTCTGTCCGAACCGCATCACCTCCATGCCGACAATTCGATCCGCTTCATCAAGCCGCATGCCGCGCACGCCGCGTGCAATGCGACCGCTTGGTCTGATGTCCGACTCCAGAAAACGGATCGATTTGCCCATGGCGGATCCGATGAACACATTCTGGGTTCCATCGGTTAGCCGGGCGCTGATCAGCTCGTCGCCGGCAACGAGATCCAGAGCGATAATACCGCCGGCCCGGGGTCTCGAGTAGGCCATAATGTCCGTTTTCTTCACCGTCCCGTTTTTCGTGCACAGCAGGACGAAGTGGCCGGGCTCGAACGACGGAACGGCCAGTACAGTGGACAGTCGCTCGCCTTCGTCAAAATTGAGCAGATTGACAATCGCTTTGCCGCGGCTGTGGCGCCCGGCCTGTGGTATATCGTAAACCTTGCACCAGTAGACTTTCCCGCGGTTTG
>JASFGJ010000045.1:0-12498 GCA_050123815.1 Desulfobacteraceae bacterium | reverse complement strand
GATATAAGCATGCTGTCCAACACAGGTCCGTTTATCGAGACGGAACTGCATCAAAACCGACGCCTGGATTTTTGGAGCCTTGCAATGAATTTGGATGACATCCGACGCAAAATAGACAAAATCGATCGTGAGCTGCTGGTACTGCTCCAGGAGCGCATGGGATTGGCCATTCAATCGAAAAAATTTAAAGCCAAAGTTGCCGATCCCAAACGTGAAGAGGTTGTCCTGGCGCGCGCCGAGCGCATGAATCTGGCTTTGGTGGAAGGCTCGTTTGCCCGGCAGCTGTTGCGGACGATTATCGAGGAGAGCAAGCGGTTGCAGGAAGAGGACCGTCAGATGGTGGCTTTTCAGGGAGAACACGGGGCTTATGGTGAAGTGGCCTCCCGCCAGCTGGTTCCCGACGGCGCGTTTATTCCCTGCCTGGAGTTTGTGGATGTCTTTCGGGGGGTGACGCAGGAGCGATTCGAATTGGGTGTCGTGCCGGTGGAAAATTCGCTGGAGGGAGCGGTAACCCAGGTCAACGATTTGTTGACCACAACCGATCTAAAAGTTGTCGGAGAGGTCAAGGTGCCGGTCAACCATTGTCTGCTGGCACCTCATGAAACCAGTCTGGAAGAGATCCGGGTGGTATACTCCCATCCCCAGGCATTGGCGCAGTGCAACCGGTTTTTGCTGACCAATAAGATGGAGCCGCGGCCTTATTACGATACGGCAGGTGCCGCCAAAATGTTGGCACGCGAGAATCCCAGGGCTGCAGCCGCCATCGCAAGTGCACTGTGCGCCGAGTTGTATGACCTGGAAATTGTGCGCACCGGCATCGAAGACGGAGCCGCCAATCATACCCGCTTTCTGCTGCTTTCACGGCAAGCCTATCCCGGCCCGGGGGACAAGACGTCCATCATATTTGCAACCGCGCATGAGGCGGGCCAGCTGTTCAACGTGCTTCGGCTTTTTGCCGAGGCCGAGATCAACTTGACGCGTATCGCCTCCATGCCGCTAAGATCCGATCCCGGCAATTACAGCTTTTTTCTCGATTTCGAGGGAGACATCGATACCCCACCGGCAGACGATGTGATGCGGCGTTTGGAAAAGATGGCCATTCCCATCAAATGTCTGGGAAGTTATCCGGCACATAAAAATCAATCCTGATTCATTTATCGATTTGTTTTTATACAAAAAAATGGTTTGAAGGGCCGGTTTGCTTTACATACCGGCAAGTTGCCGGTTTGCCTTGACACGTGACTTCATCCGTGAACAAAATAGGGCGTTGCATGTAAATCACCTTCGAAAAATGCAGCCATTTATCCCCTCTCTGGGGTGCTTTATATCAATACGCGAGACTGCAAAAGCATTCCCCTGAACCGGGTAGCGCTGAATGGATTTGTGACGGGTAAGTGCCATGCGTAGAACGATCCTCCTCCTGCTTTTGATTGGTCATTGGGTTTGGGTTCCTTCAGCACTGGCCAATTGGTCCAATCTTGGCATCAATGGTGGCTATGTCCTTGACATTGCGATCGATCCTCTGAATCCCGACAAATTGTTTGCGTCGACCTACATGGGCGGCGGCCTTTTTATGAGCCAAGACGGCGGCGATAGCTGGCAGACGTTGCATATGGCGCATCTACGTGAAGGCGAAGATACCTTTGAAGACCAAGCCGTATACGCGGTGCAGGTTGCCCCCGGCGATTCGAACATCGTCTGGGCCACCCATAACTACTGGGCGGCCCGCAGCACCGACGGCGGCCGGAACTGGACCCATGTTCTGAACAATACCATGCAAAGCGACTGCACCAACTGCAGCGCCAACGATAACTGGCGTTTCTGCCTATCGCTTGCTCTCGATCCGGGCAATTCCAGTGTTGTCTATGTGGGAACCAGTGGATCCTATTTCGGCGGTGTCGATGGTGCCGTTTACAAAACAATAAACGGCGGGGATCATTGGACCAAGCTTTCCCAGGCCTTTGACTACCAGGTTGAGGACCTGGCCGTTGATCCCGACAATCCCTCCACCATATGGGCGGTAACCAATTCAAACGGCAACGGTGGATGGAACGGGACCATCTATCGCAGCACCAACGGCGGTGACTCCTGGCAGCCCATCACCCTAAGCTCCGATCTGGGCGGTATCGTGGCCGTGGCCCCGAGGCCGGACGATCCCGACGATCCGGACGACCCTCCCATGGTATTTGTGGCCTGCGGCTATGGTATTGTCTTGCTGACGTACAACAGCGGCCTCGATCAGTGGGAAGAGAGTTTTCCGGTCTCGGGCAGCGGGATGGCGTCGGACGTGGTGGTCGCACCTTCGAATCCGAACCTCGTGTATGCCAGCTGGAAATGGCCGGATGATGCCAATATTACCCGGGGCGTTTACGACGGCGCCTCCTGGAGCTGGGAAACCGTTACGCTGAACAACCAGATTGCCGACGGGCTGCAAGCTCTTGCGGTCCATCCCGCCAACGCCGAGCGCCTTTTCGGCGGCGACGTCGGTCTGGGTGTGCTGCGCAGCCTGAATCACGGTCAGAGCTGGACGCCCGTGAATCAAGGGTTGGATGCCGTGGTGGTTTACGATCTGGATGTGGAGGACGGCGATTCGAGTCACATGATTGCCGCCAGCGGCTCGGGCCTTTTTGAAAGGCCTTCGGGCTCCGGCACATGGCAGCGACGACGGCCCGGCGAGCACCGATCGATTGAATTCGAACCAAATTCGGCAACCACCTATTATGCCGGCGCCCATGGTCGTCTGATTCGGACCGACGACAACGGGGGCAGCTGGCAGCAAAGCAATGATCTGGGCAACAACTTTCCCTTCGATATCGAAATCGACCCCAACAATACGGATACGGTTTTCATTACCGCCGGGCAGCAGGTGATGCGCAGCACAGACGGCGGCCTGGCATTCGATGCGGTGATGACCGGCACCAATCTGGATGGCGACAATTACCGCATGAACACCGTGGTGATCGACCCCTCCGATTCCCGGCACCTGATCGCCGGTGGCGGCAATTTCTATATCCCCAGAGTTTATGGGGATATGTGGGAGAGCCGCGACGGCGGGGCTGCCGGCAGCTGGCAGCGCATGGGTTTGAGCGGTGTGGTTATCAACGCCGCGCTGATCGATCCGCGCAATTCCAATGTGATGTATGCCGGGTGCGGTTACAGCGCCAACTGGAAGCCGCCCCTGTACAAGAGCGTCGACGGAGGAGCCACCTGGACGGCGGCCACGGAGGGGATGCCCAATACACGCCTGATGACCTACGATATCTGGGCCTCCGCCCCGGACGATGTGTATGCCGTCGGCTTGGATGGAACGGTATACCACTATGACGGCACATCGGTGAACGCCATGGTCAGCAACACCTCCAGTGATCTGTATGGTGTGTTCGGCCTCTCATCATCCGCCGTGTGGGCCGTGGGGGCCGGCGGCCTGGTAATCCATTATGACGGCAGCCAGTGGTCGGATATGGCCGGCGGCGCCGATGTCGACCTTTACAGTGTTTGGGCGTCCGGCCCCGATAATGTGTTTGCCGTGGGGCAAGGGGGCATCATTCGCCATTTCGACGGCAACGCCTGGTCCGCGATGGGCAGCGGTGTCACCGATGATTTGACCTCGGTGTTTGGTACCGCGGCCGACCATGTCATCGCCGTCAGCACGACCGGCGCTTTTTTGCGATACGATGGCAACACCTGGTCCCCCATGGGCAGCGCCGACGGCGAGTCGTTCAACGATCTCTGGGGATTGGCCGCTGACAACTATTATGCCGCGGGGCTTGGCGGGGCGTTGTGGCATTATGACGGTTCGAGCTGGTCCAGCGTCGATCTCGGCAACCTGAACGAGGACCTGTTGGGGGTCTGGGGTGCCGCAGCCGATGATGTATATGTGACCGCCGGGTTCGGCGGATTGGTTCTGCACTATGACGGCAGCGAATGGAGCCAGCTTACGATTCCCGGGGTCCGGTATGCCAAGGAGGTCTGGGGCGTTGCCGCGGATGCGATCTTCGTCAATGACGCCAGCGGCGGTATCCATCGCTACGACGGCAATCAGTGGAACACGTTGCAGGAGTCAGGAACGACCTATCGTTCGGTTACCGACCTGGCCTTTCACACCACCAATCCGGATATCCTCTATGCCGGCACGTTCAAAGCCGGTGTCTATATCTCTCCCAACCAGGGGGGGCGCTGGCTGGACTTTGGCATGCCGCCCTCACGGGTTTTCGCGCTTGCCACCGGCAGTCTTTATGCGGCGACGGGATCCGGCGTTTACACCCTTTCCGGCACCGGGGTCATCGCCGGCAATGTGTGGGATGATGCTTCGGCTCTCGGCATTGACGGCGCCATCGTGTCGACCGATTTGGGCAACGACTGCCGATCCATTCTGGGCGAATACATGATGGTGGTGCCGGCCGGCATCTTCGATCTCTTTGCCTCCGCTGACAGCTACGAGACCGCTACGGTCAGCGGCCTGACCGTTGAGGGCAGCGAAGTGACCTGGCATAATTTTAACATGAGACCCGGCAGCGGAACGGACCCCTCCTCCGGTAGCGGCGGCGGGGGCGGCGGCAGCGGCTGCTTCATCGACAGCGCGGTGCGTCAGGAGTGTTGGGGCCGGGTTGGCGTTGCGATCGCTGTGCTGCCGGCGATGATGGCCCTGTTGTGGGGCCTCCATCGCAGACCCCTCTTTTTTTTTGTTCTGACGTTGGCATTGACGGCCGGCGCACTGTTGCCCACGCGCAGCCAGGCCGCCACCATCTTTCAACAGGTGGGTGTCGCTTCGCCCCCGGTGCCGGTGGGGTCCGGCGCGCGCGCCATGGCCATGGGCGGCGCCTTTATCGCAACCGCAGATGACGCCACGGCCGCCTCCTGGAATCCGGCCGGCCTGATCCAGCTTGAAAAGCCGGAGCTGTCCATTGTCGGGGCCTACACCGACCGGCACGCCGATTATATCTCGGATACCAATCCCGAAGCTTCCAACGACGCGCATGACAGCGATCTGAACCTCAACTATTTCAGTGTTGCCTATCCGGTTTCATGGCTCCGGAATATCGTTTTTTCCGTCAATTACCAGCGCCTGTACGATTTCGAACGCTCTTTCCGCCATCGGTTCAGTTACGCCGATGCCGGCCTCGATCTGGACCAGGATATCGCGTATCACCAGAGCGGCCATCTCGGCGCCGTCGGACTTGCGGGGGCCGTCGAGTTGAGCCCCGCCATTTCCCTGGGGTTAAGCCTGAATTTGTGGACGGACCAACTGGGATGGGAAAACGGCTGGAAAGAGCGGTATCGGGTAAAATCGGTCGGCAGCCAGGCCGGGGTGCCGGTAACCATCGATACCGCCATCGAAGATCGGTACGAAGCGTTTCGCGGATTCAATGCCAATTTGGGCTTTTTGTGGGAAACCCCACGGCTGGGCCGTTTCGGGGTGGTGGTCAAAACTCCCTTTACCGCCACCATGACCCATACCTTTGAATTCAAGGACACCACAACCTACGGCCCGCCGCTCGACACAACCACCGAGAGCGGCCCCATTACGACCCAAGAGGAGGTGGAGCTGCAGATGCCCCTCTCTTACGGCGTCGGCTGGTCCATGCGGATCGGTGATGCCTGGACCATCGGAGCGGACATCTCTCGCACCCACTGGGATGATTATATCCTGACCGACGGGCAGGGCAACCAATTCAGCCCCATCGACGGCCTGCCGGAGAGATCGTCCGATATCGATCCGACGACCCATGTGCGCATCGGAGGCGAGTACGTGGCGCTGTGGCCCCATCGACAGGTCGCCGTCCCGATTCGCGCCGGTCTGTTTTACGATCCCGAACCCAACCGCAAGGGGGCTCAGGATTTTTATGGTCTGGCCCTGGGCGGTGGAGTTACCTGGGAGCGGTCGAGTCTCGATCTGGCCTATCAATTGCGGTACGGGGCCGACGTGGATACCGGCAATCTGATCGCCGCCTCCACCGCCGATCAGATCCAGCATACGCTGCTGGCTTCGCTGATCTACTATTTTTAACAAGTTCATCAATAATGGAACACGTTAAATCAATGCCTTGGATCACGCATAAGAGAGTATGGTTGCTGGTACTTTTGATTTTCGCATCAGCAGTGCTGGGCTGCGCACCATCATCTTCGATGGATAACGAGCAACACCCCCGGTCGGGAACGTTGTTTCGGCACCGCTGGTGGAACTATTACCTGCGGGGCCTTGCACAGGCCGACCGGCAGCAGTTCGCAGCGGCCCGGGAAGATTTGATGCACGCCATCCAGTTGCGGGATGGGGATCAGCGCATGGCCAGGACCTACGGTATGCGGTTCATGGACTATTTTGCCCATCGCGAACTGGGAATCGTCCATTGGCAGAGCCATGAACTCGATCCCGCTCGCAGCGAGCTGGAGCGGTCGATACAGGAGACTCCCAGCGCCAAGGCCTATCATTACCTGGACCTGGTGCGCGAGGCGCTTATCCAGCGCGATGGCGCGGACCCCGCACCGCCGCGTGTCCAGCTGGATCTGCCGGTCGGCGTTTTCTGGACGCGGGACGATCCCGTCACCTTGACCGGCCGTATCCAAGACCCCAACTTCGTGGCCCGCGTGTCGATCGGAAAAGAGGCGCTTTTCATGCCGGGTTCCCGGACCGAGGTTGTTTTTTCGCACCCCTTGAACTTGCCCCAGGGGCGGCATGCCGTTGCCATCCAAACCGAAAATCTGGCCGGCCGGACGAGCCGTCGGCTAGTGGATATCGCCGTGGACCGGCAGGGGCCCTGGATCGTCATCGACACCGTGGCCCGGGACGGCGGCCAACTTGTGTTCAAGGGGGAAATATTCGATGCGGCGGGGGCCGTGGCTTTGGTTGTCAACCATCGAACCATTGACATCGCATCGGGTTCGCGGACCCGGTTCCGTTTTGCGCTTGACGCGCACACCACGACGGTCAATCTGACGGCGCGGGATCGGCTGGGCAATCGTACCCATGTCCGGATTCCCAGAGCTTACTGGCAGGCGTTGCGGCCCAATCGTCCGCTGACGGCGGCCAATCAGAATGGCGCGATGCTGCTGGCCGGCCTGCTGGGCGGTCGCGACAACGCGGCGCCTGTGATCCACCTGGAGCAGTGGGGCCCATCTCAGACGGTCTATCTGGATAAGGTGGTGCTTACCGGCACGGTGCGCGACAGCAGCAGCGTCAAGCATCTAACCATCAATGGAACGCCGGTGCTGCCGCAGGCAGGCCCCATGATCGTATTTTCCCATTTTGTCTCCCTGAAGCCCGGAGACAATACCATTGCCATTGACGCCGAAGACGCCGCCGGCAACCATTCGCACCACACCTTGGTGATCGTACGCAAAGTTCCCAAAGCGCTCATGCTGGATCATCGGCTGCGGTTGAGCGTCTTTCCATTCGAGTTGAAGGGAGATATTGCGTCCGCCAGTCTGGCATTTCAGGACGATTTCATCGATCGATTGGTGCAGCGCCGACGCTTCCAGGTGGTGGAGCGGCAGCGGCTCGATTTAATCCTGGAGGAACAGAAGTTGAGCCGCTCGCAGTTGCTCGACCGCTCCACGGCCCTTGAACTGGGGCGACTGGCCGCCGCTCAGGTGATCGTGACCGGCCGCATGGTCCAAACCCGCACCGGCATCGAAATCGTGGGCCGCGTCATCGATTGCGAGACGGCGGAAATATTGGATACCGTCGATGCGTATAGCGAGGTGGTGGACCTGAGGGGTTTAAGAGAGATGGCCGAGGCTCTGGCGCTGAACATCCACCGGGCCTTTCCCCTGGTTGACGGCATCGTGGTGGAAAAAAAGGGCCGGATGATCTTTACCAATTTGGGTACGGACCAGATACGAGTGCAGCGCCGGATGCTGGTCTATGACGATCGTCCGGTACGGCATCCCGTATCGGGGGTGACGCTGGGGGTTGATCATCGCATCCTGGCCAAAGCGCGGGTGGTTCAGTGTGACAAGGCCTTGTCCAAGGCCGAATTGCAGGCAGGGTTCGATCCAGCCATCGGGCCGAACCATAAGGTGATTGTGCAATAGAATAAACGTCCGAACGGAAAGGTCGTATAGCAACGGCTGCCACATTTTAAACCTTATTCTATATGGATAGACGAAGTATTAAGTGTTACGTTTTAAGTGTTAAGGGATTGAACTCTATCGATTATATTGGATAGTGGCAGCTATAATACCAAGCTTGTCATATTTGGTCATGGGAACATATGGACGCGCATCAGGCAGAGCATAATTTGTCAGATAGGAAGCTGGTGGCGGGGTGCATCAAGGGCGACGAAAGCACGCAGGAGCTGTTTGTGCGCCAGTACTCCAATCTGGTGTATGCCGCCATCCTGGGGGTCGTCAAGGCCAAGACGGTGGTGCTGAGTCAGCATGACATCGAGGACCTTCACAGCACCGTCTTTTTGAAGTTGTTTGAGGATCGCTGCCGCAAGTTGGGGCAATACAAGGGGAAAAACGGGTGCAGCCTGGCCTCCTGGGTGCGGATGATTGCGGTTCGCACGGTGCTGGATCATCTGCGTCGGCGTAAAGATGCCATGGCCCGGTCGGATCGGTTGGTCAACATGGAGGCTATTGCCGATTTGCGGAGCCAGGCGCCGTCACCCTTGTCCCGGTTGGCCGAGGCCGAACAGGCCCGAATGATGGAGATGGGATTGCGCCGGTTGTCGGATCGAGACCAGCTGATGATCCGCATGCACTGCCTGGAGGGATGCTCCCTCAAACAGATGGCCGAGGTGTTGAAGGTGTCGCCGAGCAATGTCCATTCGGTCAAGCACCGTGCCGTTCAACGTCTGAAGCAGGCGGTGGAGCGGGAAATCAACCGCAATTCAAAAAATTAGACGACAGACTGCAAGATTTGAACCTTTTTGCCGTCCATTGCTGTTAAGGTTTTAAACATGGTTGAAGTGGTCGAATCTTTTATTAATGCGTAATGCATTGGAACAGTGGGGTGGACAATGCGCAATCGATGTCCGAACGAAGAAACCTTGACCGATTTTGTGGAAGGACGGCTTTCCGGGCGGCAGCAGGCACGGATTGAATCCCACCTGGCGGCGTGTGACGATTGCCGGGAACAGGTTGGCGTTTATATTCAGCTCATCCATCCGGAATCGGCTGCCGAACCGGTCATCGCACCCGATTATCTGACCGATAAGGCGGCAAGGCTCGCGGCCGGGCAGGCGGATGCCGAAAGCTCCCGCCCACTGTTTCACGGCGCCCGGCGTTTGGCCGCGCGAGGCATTGCACTGCTGGAGCAGTTGGGACCGGGCAATGGGTTGCAACCCGCGCCGGTGCGAGGCACCGAAACAACCTTGTCCGAACAGCGCATCAGCCGCCAGAAGCAATTCGACGATTTAACCGTGACCATTGAAATTGAGCGCAGTGATGACGATCTGGCGCTGATCCGGGTTCTTCCTGCCGGCAAGGCTGTGGATCAACCGGTCCGGGTGGCGTTAATCCAGGACGATCGCGAGATAGCGAGCATGGCCTTGGCTGCGGGCCCGCTGGTGTTCGAAGACATCGCGTTTGGGAACTATACCCTGGTTTTTATTCGCAGCGGCGCCACACTTGGCGAGTATCGTTTTAAAATCACCGCCGATGACGGCGATGCCACTTAGGAATACCATGACCCCGACGCCAAATCATCATGCATTGCAAGAAGTGCTGCATTTAGAGATCGCGCTGGAACAGGGTCGGCTGAAAATCAGCCTGGCATCCCAGCGCGACGGAGAAATGCAAACAGTGCGGCATGTCGAGGAAGTGGCGATGCCCGAGGAACGTATCGGCCGTCGCTGTCGTCGGATCGTGGAGACGCTGAATCGGGCCAATCGAAGCGGATCTCTTGCACCGGATCTGATGCAGAAGCTCAAGGAGAACGGGCAGCACTTTCGCGATGAGCTCTTTCCAATTAGTATCAAAAACAGGCTCAACGATACCACCGCCGACCAGTTGATCCTGACCCTCGACGACCAGCTGGTCCATATTCCGTGGGAATTGCTTCACGACGGAAAAACATTTTTATGCCAGCGCTTTGCCATGGGCCGGGTGGTGCGCACCCGACAGACGGTAAGCGCCTCCCATTCGCGCATGTTGACGCCGCCATTGCAAATGCTCATCCTGGCGGATCCCGGCGGCGATTTAAACGCCGCCTATCAAGAAGGGGTGAACCTTCGCGACGATATGGACACGCTTCAGTCGTCCATGCAGGTGGCGTTTCGAAGCCAGGGGGTGAGCGCAGACATGCTCAAGGCCAAGCTTCGCAACTATGATCTGATCCATTTTGCCGGTCATGCCACCTACGATGATCACCATCCCGAAAACAGCGGCTGGCGCCTGAGCAAGGGGAGCCTGAGCGCTGCAGACATTGCCAAAATGGCCGGAACCGGCAGCATGCCGGCGCTGGTTTTTTCCAATGCCTGTCAATCCGCCCGAACCGACGCGCGGGATATCTCTTCCAATATGCACCATCGCATTTTCGGGTTGGCCAATGCCTTTATTCTTTCCGGTGTCAAACATTATGTCGGCACCTTCTGGGAGATATCCGATGAGACCAGCCAACGGTTTTCTTCGGCGTTTTACCACTTTTTTCTCAAGGGTATGCCCATCGGCAAGGCGGTGCAGGCCGCACGTCTGGCGTTGATCGAAACTTTGGGCGAACAGAACATCATCTGGGCCAGCTACCTGTTGTACGGCGATCCCACAGCGGTGTATGTGCAAGATGTCAAACCCGATACGCAGGCCGAGACACAGGGCTGCGCGGTGGATGATACGCCGCCGGTCGCTGCGGTGTCCGAAACGCGGACGCCGGAAGATATTATCCACTTTGCTTCCAGAAAGACGGTAAAATCACGAAGGGGGTTTTTGTACGGTGCCGCCGTGGTCGCTCTGATGGTGGCCGTGGCCGGCATCGTTCTGTCGCGATCGCCGGGCGTTTCACACCACGAACAGCTGGCCCTGGCGGCGTTCAAGGAGGGCAACTACGGCCGGGTCGAACAGACCTGTCGTCAATTGCAGGACAAGGCGCCCCGGCGCGGGTTGAGTTATCTCCTGTTGGGCAATGTGAATTTCTTCAAGGGCGAGCTGGAGCAGGCCCGCTATCTGTACCAGCATGCCGTGCAGGCCGAACTGAGCAGCGAAATGGACAAGGCCGAAGCCCTGATCGGTCTGGGGCGCATCGCATCCGAAAACGGGCTGCCGGATCAAGCACTGCACTACTATCAAAAGGCGGGCGAATTGTCTCCGTCCAGCGAACGTCCCTATCTGGCGCAGGCATTGCTCTTGGAGCAACAGGGGGATTTCGAGCAAGCCGCCGGATTGCTGCGCAAGGCGCAAGCGACGGCCCGGACCGATAACCTGCCCTTGGAAGGCTTGACCGCGCGTTTGGAGGCCAAGGCGAACCACGAAGCCGATATGCAGCGTAAGGCCCGTGTGGATCAACTGGTGGACAAATTGACCCAACAACTCGCAGCGGTGCCCGAACCCCTGCCGGAACCGCAATGGTCATCGCGCCCGTTGACCCTCTGGGTGATGGATCTGGAGCAGACCGGCTACACGCTCCAGGAGGGCAGTGCGGTGTTGTTGACCAGCGCCGTGACCGACCGGTTGCTGCAGAACAAATCGATCCGGATCGTGGAGCGCGTGCTGCTGGATAAAATGATGGAGGAGTTGCGGCTGGGCTCCTCCAAACTGGCCGATCCGGGAGATTTGCTGCAGTTGGGACATCTGATTTCCGCCCGAATTATCGTTTACGGGCGCATGGTCCACAGTGCACCGCACGCCCGGGTAACATTGCGCTGTATCGATACTGAGACCGGCCAGATCATTGCCATGGTGAATGCCGATTTTGACGCCCAGGCGTCTGTGGCGGACATGGCGACCCGCATCGCCGACGAATTGGCGCTCAAAGTAAAAAAGCACTACCCCTTGAAGGCCAAAGTCATCAAAACCAAACAGAACACATTAGTCCTTGATGTCGGGCACCGCCAAGGTGCAGCTATCGGGATAGAACTTCAAAGTGATACGGGCCTTACGGCAAAGATCACTACGGTCGCCCCCGACCAATGCACGGCCCGCATTCAAGGATCAGCCGAAACGGCTGCCGTCGGCACACGTCTCCAGGCTGTTCCCTGATTTCGTCAAATAGTCATCGGATGATTTCTCCTGGTTTATCTTCAAAATGCAAATCCCCTGGACTTTTTGCCCCTTCCCCTTCCAAGATCGGCGGGATCTTCGATAATCGGGTTCATCGTTCCCTCGCCCAAGATCGGCGGTATAAAAAGCGGATCGTGTCGTCCCGCCGCCCGCAAGAAAACAGCTGAGTAAACCCTATCGTTGCAAAAGTCGGAGGGCTCCAGAGTCTCCCGCTCAAAACCAGCGGGATAAAAAGGCGGAAAGGGCGAAGAGCTGTAGTAAATCTACTGCGAGCCCTTTCCAACGCAGGATCTGGAGTCCTCCGGCTTTCCCCGAAGGGGTACAAAACATGCCAAAATCGACCCG
>JASFGJ010000044.1:0-12633 GCA_050123815.1 Desulfobacteraceae bacterium | reverse complement strand
TCCGAAATATATCCTTCGGAGATGAAAGGTGAGCCTCGAACGCAGCCTCTGGAGCCCGAGATCAACTTGCCGCTGTCAACCTTCCTGCCCGAAGGATATATTTCGGACATCGACCAGCGGCTTTCGATCTATCGGCGTCTGGCAAAAATGACAGAGGTTAAGGAGATCAGCGCCTTGAAGGCCGAGATAACGGACCGCTTCGGCAAGATGCCCGATGAGGCCGGCAACTTGCTCCTGAAAATTATGTTGAAAATTTTAGCCGGGCGGGCCGGCTGCAGACGACTCGATCTGACGCCGTCCCATCTGGTCCTTCAACTGTCGTCTGAGCATCAGCGCAATCCGCTGGGGCTCATGGCCGTGGTTGATGAAAAGAAGACTCGCTATCAAATCACTCCGGATCACCAATTCAAGGCACGGCTTGCGCCGGGTGCGCCCAATGCCCGCCTGGCTCAGGCGAAAAACATCTTGATAGAAATAGCACGGCATGTTAACCAGTGAATTTTTAAAGATATAGATGGCTTGAGATGATTTGCTTAACGTCTATGCGCACGGGAGGTGGTTGTGCGAAGCGACAGCATGCAAAAAACCAAGAATTTGTTGATGACGGTCATGGTGTTGTGTGCCGTCTTGCTTTGGGGGTGCGGCCGAAAGAGTGCTGGAGATAATGTTCTTTTGCAGGTGGGGAGTCAGTCTGTCAGATTGTCCGAGTTCCAGAGGGATGTCGAGGCCGCCGCTGAAGAGGCCTTCCCGGGTGAACGTGAGCCCAATCCGGATTCACTGAATGACTTGCGCATTAGGGTGCTGAATCAATTGACCGAAGAGCTGATCATTTGCGAATATGCCGGTGGATTGGGGTTGGAGGTGACCGACGCGGAATTGGACAAAGCGGTGCAGGCAATAAAATCCGACTATCCCGACAAGACCTTTGAAGAAACGCTGCTGGAAAATGCGGTCTCTTTTCAAATCTGGCAGCAAAAGCTCGCCAGGCGTCTGCTGGTCGAGAAGGTCATCACCAAGGAACTGGTCGATCGGGTCGAGATCACGACCGAAGATGTTGCCGAGTATTACAAAACGCACTATGCCCAAGGTCCGCCTGCGGATCAATCCGAACAGGAACTTAACATGAAGATCATCACTCACTTGCGCCAACAGAAAGCCGAGAAAATGTATCAGGGCTGGATTGACGGCTTACGCAAATCCTACCCTGTTTCCGTCAATCAAAAGCAATGGGATGCGCTGGTCAGAGGCAATTGATGGTATAGGCTTTAAGATAATTCATTTGGACTGCGTTATCGGTCGTCGCGGAATGACAAGTCAGCTTGCTTTCTTTATCCTTGCCAAATTAATTATTTTAAAGCCTATCGCAAGACCGGCGATTTTTGATTGTTTTGATCGACAAATCAACCGATCCGGCAGGACGCAGGGTGTGCCGGCCGGATTCGGTGTTGTGTGAGAAAGGTTGTATATGTACGAGACAACGATCGGTTACCTCAAAGCCACTCGATGGTTGGCCTTTACGGTATGGGTTCTATGGGCTGGCCTGATCGTGCCGAAGCATGGTCATGCCGTAATGGTTGATCGTATTGTAGCGATCGTCAACGAGGACATCATCCTGCATTCAGAGGTAGAGCAGCGGTTGACTCCGCTCAAAGAGCTGTTGAAACAGAAAGGATATTCGTCTGAACGGGAAGCACAGGTTCTCGAACAGCAGCGCAAACTCATGCTTGATCAGATGATTTATGACAAATTGGCAGACCAGCAGGCGCGCAAGTATCGTATCGAGATCAGCGAGCAGGAAGTGACGGCAACCATCGAGCGAATCAGGAAAGTCAATAAGCTCACAACGGAGAGCATGCAGCGAATGCTGGAACTCGATGGCATGACGATGGAGGACTACCGGAAACAGATCGAAGAGAAGCTGCTGCAGACGCGCCTTGTCAATCTGGAGGTCAAATCAAAGATTGTCATTACCGATGAGGATGTGAAAGCCTACTATGACGCACATATCGATCGGTATGTGGGCAAGACCAAATACAAGCTTCGCCATTTGTTGCTGAAGGTGCCTCAGCTGGCAAGTGAAATGGAACAGGCCGACGTGCTGCAGCGCGCCAAAACGCTGCACAAACGACTTCAGGCCGGGGAGTCGTTTCCAGAGCTGGCCAAAACGTTTTCCGAAGCTGCGTCTGCGGTCAAAGGCGGAGAACTGGGCGTATTTGAAATCAACTTGCTGACCAAAAGGATCCAATCGGCCGTCCAGGGATTGAGCGCCGGGCAATTCACTCAGGTGGTGGAAACTGAACAAGGCTACCAGATTTTTTATGTCGAAGATGTTATCAGCGCCGGGGGCAAGAGCTTGGATGAGGCCGAGCAGGAGATCCAGGAAAAGCTTTACGCCGAGGACGTGGACCTTAAATACAAGGCATGGCTCAAGGGCATGCGTGAAAGAGCGCACGTGCAGATAATAGAGTAGCGTAAGGGAGAGCCGAAATCGCAGATCGGGATAAAGCGTTATGAACAAAGATCGAAACAGAGTTCTCGTAGAGAGCATCAAGCGTCTTCTGCGCCGCAAGGCCTTTCCGAATTTGAGAAAGATCGTAAACAAGACGCATGCCGCCGACCTGTCGATTGTTTTTCGTTCTCTGCCCATTGTTGATCAGGCCACATTGTTTGGCATGATGACCGACCCTGCCGACAAGGGGGTCCTGCTCAGCGAGATGGATGAAGACGTCTATCTGAATCTGGTCGAGGAGATTGAACAGGATGACCTGGTAAAAATCTTCGAAGTCATGCCCAGTGACGATGCTGCGGATCTGATTGATCTGTTGCCGGAAGATGTGTCCAATGCCGTATTGAAAGGGATGCGCCATGAAGACTCCGCGGAAGTCACTGATCTACTAAGCTTTGAAGAAGGGACCGCCGGGCGAATCATGACGCCCGATTTCATCGCATTAATGGAGGATACAACGGCGCGAGAGGCGATTGCCTCCCTGCAGAAAGAGTATCCCGATGTCGAGATGCCATTCTATCTTTACGTTGTCGATGAATACGGAAAGCTCGCCGGCGTCAGCTCGTTACGGCAGTTGGTGGTCGTACCGCCGGACACCCCTTTGAAACAATTTATGGCCACCGACGTTTTTTGCGTCCAGACCGAAACAGACCAGGAGGAGGTGGCGAAAATCGTTGCGCGCTATGACATATTGGCCGTTCCGGTCGTCGATCAGAACCGCCGGCTGGTCGGTATCGTTACGGTGGATGACGTCATCGATATTTTCCGCATCGAGGCCACTGAAGATATCCTGAAAATGGCCGGTGTGGGTGAAGAGTATGTGGAAACCAAATCGGTTCTGAAAAGCACGCGCATCCGTCTGCCGTGGCTCTTTGCCAGTTGCGTGGGGGGGATCGTAGCCTTCCTGATCATCGGGCGTTTTGAAAATGCACTCAGCCAAATCACCTATCTGGCTGCCTTTATCCCGGTGATTATGGGAATGGGAGGCAATATCGGCACCCAATCGTCCACGATTGTCGTTCGCGGATTGGCAACGGGGCGATTAAATGTGCGCGATATAGGCAGCGTGGTCCTCAAGGAGCTATGCATCGGACTTATTCTTGGGATCGTCTATGGCATCTTTATCGCGGCGGTGGCGCAATTTTCCTACAGCACCTGGAGACTGGCGGTGTCTGTCGGTTCGGCATTGATGAGTTCCATGACCATAGCGGCATTGGTGGGCTCGTTCGTACCAATGATCATGGCCCGCATCAACATCGATCCGGCAGTGGCGACCGGGCCGTTTGTTACGACTGCCATCGATATCATCAGTGTCTTCTTCTATTTCATGATTGCCACAACCCTGTTGGAATTGTAAGTGGTATGAATCGCAATACCACAACAGCCGTGGTTCTCCGGCGGCGCGAGTATTCCGATTTCGACCTGATATTGACTGTGCTGAGTTTCGACTACGGAAAGCAAACTCTCATTGCAAAATCCGCCAAAAAGAGCACCAAACGCTTTCCAGGGATCCTGGAACCATTCAATGAGCTGCAAATTGCTTTTCGAACGGGACGCCGAAAGGGCATGGCTATCTTGGAAGAGGCAACGTTGATAAAACCCTTTGGCAACATCCGCAGCGATTTTACAAAAACGGCTTATGCCAGCTATTGGGTCGAGTGTATCGCCATATGGCTTGAAGAGGGCCGGCAGCGTGCGGATTTGTACCACCTGCTGCATTTTGCCTTGAGCGAACTTTCCGACATAAGATTCTCCGCGGAAGTGCTGAGCATTCTGTTTCAAATGCGGTTTGTCGGCCAGGAAGGTTTGCAGCCGGTTCTGGCGCGTTGCAGCTGTTGCCAGACAGAGGTCAATGAGATGGCCCAGCAGTACTTCTGCATCGATTTGAATAGGGGCGGTGTGGTTTGCAACCAGTGTCCGCCGGATCGACAAAGACATCTGCGACTGTCCAAAGGTACCCTTCGGCAGTTGGAATGGGTCGCCGGGGGTGATTTGACCAGGGCATTGCGGGTCAAATTCACAGCGCCTGCCATTACCGAGGCGACGGCCTTTTTAGAATCGTTTGTGCCGTTTCACCTGGGGCGCAAACTCAAAAGCCTCAAGATTTTGCAACAAATCCGCGGGCGGATGACAACGGCAACCTCTAGACGTTAAGATAATGTTTTTGGACTGCGTTATCGGTAGTTGCGGTATTACAATACAGCTTCCTCCCTCTATCCTTGCCAAAAACATTATCTTAACGTCTATAATAACTGCGGGATGATTGGAATCAGCCATGAGTCTGCGAAACATTTTGGAACAAAATCCGGTGGAAGCCTCCGCCCCGTGTCGAATTGATATGGGCGGGACTCTCGATCTGAGCACGTTTTATCTGCCGCTGCGTCATTTGGGGCCCTGTACCTTTAATCTGGCGCTGAGTTTGAGGACACACGTGCGGCTGGAGCCATACGTGAAGGGTAAAATCAAGGTCAGTTCCGTCGGATTTGACAGCCTTGAGGTCGACAGCCGCCATATGCCCTTTACGCCTCCTCTTGGTTTGATGCTGGCAGTTGCGGCATGTTTTGGAGCGGATGGCATCCACATAGAAATTCACTCGTCATCTCCACCTCGCAGCGCTTTGGGGGGGTCTTCTGTAGCGGCGGTTGCCCTGATCTGGGCGTTTTGTAAGGCATTGGCTCGAGAAGGCGCCGACATGCCGGAGCCAAAAGCGGTCGCTTTGCTGGCGCAAGCCATCGAACAAAGTATCGCCGGTGTCCCCTGTGGGATGCAGGATCAGCTGGCCGCAGCGTTTGGCGGTGTCAACGGCTGGTATTGGATGGATGCCCCAATGCCGCCTGATTTTTCGCACCGTCGTGTGGTTCCTGAATCGACATATCCTGAATTGGAGCGCTGCATACTGGTGGCCTATTGCGGTATTCCGCATGTGTCAAAAGATGTCAATTCAACCTGGGTCAGACAATTTGTCGAGGGCCGGCACCGTGAGCAGTGGCATCAAATCGTTGAGCAAAGCCGGCGGTTTATCGACGCTGTTGGTTCGGGGAATTACGATCTGGCCGCTCAAGCAATGAATCGGGAAACCGACATCCGGCGCGAACTGACTCCGGACGTTCTGGATGATATGGGTGAATCTTTGGTCTCGGCCGCTGTTCGTCATGGATGCGGGGCGCGGTTCACCGGAGCCGGCGGCGGCGGCTGCATATGGGCCCTGGGAGTCCCTGACAAGATCGACACCTTGCGGACGACGTGGCAGCAGTTGCTGGCGAAGCGCAATGAGGCCAAACTTCTCGATGCTGCAATCGACGCATCGGGTCTGTTGTGATTGAATTTGACACCGCCGCATGCTATGCACTTGGCCTGATTGCTTAAACAATATTAAGGAAACCCTATGTATTTTCAAGACGTGATTTTGGCATTGCACAAGTTTTGGGCGCGTAAAGGCTGCGTGATGGTGCAGCCCTATGATTTGGAAGTTGGCGCCGGGACCTTCCATCCCAAGACGCTGTTGTGGGCGCTGGGCCCCGAACCCTGGAACGTCGCCTATGTTCAACCCTCACGCAGACCAACCGATGGGCGCTATGGCGAAAATCCCAACCGGCTGCAGCACTATTATCAATATCAGGTGATTCTCAAACCCTCCCCTGAAGATGTTCAGCAGCTCTATCTGGCCAGTCTCAGGACTCTGGGGGTAGATCCGCTGGCCCATGACATTCGATTTGTCGAGGACGACTGGGAATCGCCGACCCTTGGCGCTTCCGGATTGGGATGGGAAGTGTGGCTCGACGGCATGGAGATCACCCAGTTTACCTATTTTCAACAGGCTGGAAGCATCGAACTTGCCCCTATATCGGTCGAGCTCACTTATGGGCTCGAACGCATCACCATGTACTTGCAGGGAGTGGACAATGTTTACGACCTGAAGTGGAATGCTCAAGTAACCTATGGTGATGTCCATCACCAGCAGGAGGTCGAGCAGTCGACCTATAACTTCGAAATAGCGGATGTGCAGATGCTGCTGCAGCTGTTCGAGCAATACGAAGCAGAGGCCGGACGCGCTATCGCTTCCGGGCTCGTATTGCCGGCCTATGAGTATTGCCTGAAGTGCTCGCATACATTCAACTTGCTGGATGCACGCGGAGCCATCAGTGTGACGGAAAGGACGGGCTACATCGGGCGGATCCGAAATCTGGCCCGTGCCAGCGCCGAGGCCCATCTCGAGCAGCGTGAGAAGCTGGGATTTCCCCTGCTCAAGCGTTAAAGGACTTCAAAACCGAGGTGTACATGAATCGTTTACTACTCGAAATAGGGACAGAAGAGATACCCGCGGGCTATATCCAGCCGGCGCTGGATGCACTGGCGAATAGCATGACCCGCAAACTTGAACAGGCGCGGATCACCCACCAGGCGGTTACGACGTTTGGGACACCGCGACGGTTGGTCATCAGCATCGATCAGGTGGCGGACAGACAACAAGCCGTGACCGAAACGGTAATGGGGCCTCCCGAACGGATTGCATTTGACGAGGGTGGCAATTTGACTGTACCTGCACTGAAATTCGCAGAGAAATTAAGTGTGTCTCCTGATCGACTGCAGGTTGCCGACACCAAAAAGGGGCGCTATCTGTGCGCTACGATTTCGGACAGGGGAGCCGCCGCCCGGACGATTCTGAAGCAGCTCCTGCCTGACGTTATCACCGGCATCCCGTTTCCCAAAACCATGCGCTGGTCCGATCTGAATATCTCATTTGCCCGCCCCATTCAATCGCTGGTCGCTTTGCTGGGCAAAGCCGTCATTTCTTTCAAACTGGATGACCGGCTCAAAAGCGGGCGCTACAGCTGGGGCCATCTGTTCATGCATCATAAGCGTATAAAGATCGAGCATGCTGAGCATTACCTGGATTCGATGCGGCAGGCGCATGTGATTGTCGATTTTGAGGAGCGCCGTCAGATGGTTCAAAAGGAGATCGATGCCGCCGCCGCAGCCCTTGGCGGTCGGATTCTGCCCGATGAGGCCCTGCTCGATACCGTAACCAATCTGGTGGAGATACCGGTGGCCACCGGCGGCCATTTCGATGATGTTTTTTTGGAGTTGCCCAACGAGATTCTGATTACGGCGATGCGCGAGCATCAGAAGTACTTTGCTATAGTGGATGACAGCGGGCGGCTGATGCCCTGTTTTGTGGCCGTCAACAATACGCGCGCAAAGGATACAGCCCTGGTTGCCAAGGGACATGAACGTGTGTTGCGCGCCCGTCTTTCCGATGCCCGATTTTTCTATCGTGCCGATTTAAAAGATGGCATGGAGCGGTGGAGCGAAAAACTTAAAGGCGTATTGTTTCAAGCCAAACTGGGAAGCATGCAGGAGAAAGTGCAACGGGTCCAATCCATATCGTCCCATTTGGCAGATGCCACGTCACCGCAAAATCAGTCTTGGGTGGTGCGTGCGGCGCAATTGTGCAAAAGCGACCTTGTCAGCCAGGTTGTGGGAGAGTTTGCCAAGCTGCAGGGTGTCATGGGGCGCATCTATGCTGCTGCTGCCGGGGAGGATGACGCGGTGGCTGCTGCCATCGAGGAACACTACCGTCCGACGCATTCCGGCAGCGAGTTGCCCGAAACTTTGACTGGAGCGCTGCTGGCCATTGCGGATAAGCTCGATACCATTTGCGGATGTTTTCAGGTCGGCCTGATTCCGACCGGTGCATCGGATCCGTATGCCCTTCGCAGACAAGCCATTGGAATTGTGCAGATCATGCTGGCGCATCAGTTGACCTTTTCATTAAGCGATGCCATTGCCCGGAGCCTGGAGCATTTCAAACCGCATGATCCGGCTTCCGTTGCCGCTGAAATTCAAGGTTTCTTCCGAAACAGAATTGCACGCCTCCTGGCCGACGAAGCGTATGCGAAAGATACCATTGCGGCTGTGGTTGATGTCTCCATCGACAACATTCCAAATGTCTGGGAGCGCGCAGCGGCGCTTCAAGCGTTAAGAGGTGCTGAAGACTTTGAACCTTTGGCCGTTGCTTTTAAACGGGCGGTGAATATTTTGCGAAAAGCCGAGCTTGCACAGGAGATTCGGCTCGATCCATCTCGGTTTCAGGATTCGGCCGAAACAAATCTGTTCGAGGCATACCAGGCGGTTAAAGAGAAGGTGGATCGTGCCCTTGGCAGCAGTGATTTTAAATCGGCCTTGCGGGCTATCGCCACATTGAGGATGCCCGTCGATCTGTTCTTTGATGGCGTGATGGTGATGGCCGAAGATATGGAGCTGCGCCGAAACCGATTGGCCCTCTTGCATGCCATCGCAGAACTATTTAACCATATAGCCGATTTTTCAAAAATAGCAACTTGAAGATAAGCATGTGTATTACAACACAAGGAGTGGGAGTTATGCCATACGATCCTGAAAAAGACGAAATGCTGAAACAATGGCGCTGTGAAGAGACCGGCCTGATGATTTCGATTCAACGTTACAATAACGGCGAAGCCAAGCTGCAGATCGGGCCCAGAATTCTATTAAAAAAAGACGGCAGTCAGCGAGCGCCGGCCAAAGCCGGACGCCTGACCATCGAAGATGTTATGTGGTTGTATGATATTATTGATGACATCAAAGATGAACTCAGCGACTTGTCGAAGCCGGAATAAACCCCAATGTTGCAGAAGCCGGAGGACTCCAGATCCGGTGTTGCCAAGGGCTTGCAGTAGGCTTACTACGGCTGCGCCCTTGACGCCTTGGCTCTGAAGCCCTCCGGCTTCTGCAACATTGGGGTTGAGCGGGCCAGGCATTCTGGAAAGGCAAATAGATAATTTGCTACACTGCCGAAAAGGATGAGTTTGTTGAAAGTATTTAGAAGCTGAGACCCAATGGACATCGAACAGCTTGTACAACAATTAGAGCGTTACAACCAAGCCTATCGCAGGGGAGCGCCCCAAATCAGCGATGCCGAGTATGATCGGCTGGTTGAACAGCTTCGCGCTCTTGATCCGCAACATCCGTTTTTACACACGGTTGAGCCCGAACGCTTTGCCGAGCGGCAGGAGATCCGTCATCCCGATCCCATGCTTTCCACAGAGAAAGCATACAGTCGCGAACAATTGGAACGCTTTATCGCGCGCGTCACCAAAGCGGCTTTAGAGCTGGGTCAATCGGATCCGCTGTTTCGCCTGACGCCCAAACTGGACGGCTTAGCCGGTCGTGATGACGGCAAGGTATTCGCCAGCCGTGGAAACGGTAGAGTGGGGTATGAGATCAGCAGCGCATTTGAAAAAGGCGTTATCCCCATCGGCGGACGCGGTCAGGGTCTGGGTGAAATCGTTGTGGTGCAGTCGTATTTTGAAACACATTGCGCCGGCAAATTTGAACATCCGCGAAACATGGTTGTCGGAATCGTTGCTTCGGACACGTTGAATCAGGATGCGCGTCAGGCGCTTGAAGACGGCATGGTCCATTTCGTGCCGTATAATCAATTAAAGCACTGGCAGGGGACCGGAGATGAGTTGATCCGGGATGTCTATGGTATCGGCGATCGCCTCATGGCGCAGACCGATTACCCCTTGGACGGTACAGTAATCGAAGCGGTATCGAGCCGAATTAAATCGCATATGGGGGCGACGGCACATCATTATCGCTGGCAGATAGCGGTCAAGCGTAAAGGCGAAACTAAATCAACACATGTTGAAAGCCTTACCTGGCAGGTCGGCCGTACCGGCAATGTGACGCCTGTACTGCAGGTGGCCCCTGTCGCATTGTCAGGAGCCACCATTCGGCGTGTTACGGCGCACAATGCAGGAATGGTGCGCCGGCGACAGATCGGACCGGGAGCGCAGATTGAAGTCATTCGAAGCGGGGAAGTCATTCCAAAGTTGGAGCAGGTTTTGTCGCCGGCGCAGCAGGTTGAAGTGCCCGACCGTTGTCCGGTATGCAGCGAGGCGTTAATCTGGTGCGGAGATTTTTTACGATGTACAAACATCGCGTGTCCGGCTAAAATTGAACAAAGCATCAACCACTGGTTCAAGACACTCGGCAGCGCGGATTGGTTTGGCATCAAGACTATCCAGAAGTTGGTCAATGCCGGTTATGCATCACTAAAGCAAATCTATGCGCTTAAATCCGAAGATTTTGCCGCCATCGGCTTCGGTCCGGTTCAATCAAAGAATCTGGCCGAGGCGCTGGAAACCAGTCGTACAAAACAGGTTGAGGACTGGCGTTTTCTGGCAGCATTCGGCATCGCTGACCTCGGCGTCGGTGATAGCCGCCGTCTGTTGCAACATATTGAATTGGATGGCATAATTGATGCCACAGCCGATCAGATAGAGAAGATAAATGGATTTGGCGAAATAACCAGTCGTTCCATTGTGCAGGGATTGGGCAAAGTAAAGCCAACGTTCCGGCACATGATGGAATTGGGGTTTAACCTGGAGCGGACGCTACGGCATTCGGAATCGCCGGCGGTATCAAGCCCAATCGCTGGAAAACGCATGGTGTTTTCAGGCAAAATGATCCGCGGCAGCCGACAGGAGATTCAAAATGGCGCGCGTGCCCTGGGGGCTATTGTCCAGTCGGCGGTCAGCTCTACCACCGATTTTCTCGTTTGTGGGGAAAATGTCGGCCCCAAAAAATTGGAAAAGGCTTCCCAGTTGGGAGTTGACATACTGACCGAAGATGAGTTCTATCGACTAACTGACCAGTAAAACATTCCATTAACATAAACGGCGGACAACGATTGCACCGCTAAAATTCAATACAAGGCAGGTGGCCAATGGAATCAAATGTCAGAGCCCACGTGATTATCTCAGGCCGGGTTCAAGGTGTCTTTTTTCGAGCAGAGACGCAACAGGCAGCGCTTCGGCTGGGGGTTTGCGGTTGGGTTCGCAATCGTCCGGAAGGCACTGTGGAGGCAGTTTTCGAAGGCGATTCCCAACTCGTGGAAAAAGCAATCGAATGGTGCTGGAAAGGCTCTCCGATGGCACGTGTTGCCGACGTCAAAGTACAAATGCAGGACTATACCGGGGAGTTTGATGATTTTTCGGTTACGTATTAGCTACCGAAAAAAAGGCGATCCACGGCCCAACAAGACTGTGGATCGCCTTATCTGATCAAATAAGGGATTGGGGATAACCGTATTAGACAGCGCTTTTCAGTTTCTTCCCGGCGGTGAATTTAACCACATTTCTCGCTTTGATTTTTATGGCCTCGCCGGTTTGCGGATTGCGTCCTTTTCTTGCTTTTCTACGAACCTTGGCAAATGTACCAAACCCCACTAGAGTCACTTTGCCATCTTTTTTCTTTAACGCTTTGGTTACGCAATCTGTGAAAGAATTCAGTGCTTCCGTTGCCGCAACCTTCGAGATGCCGGCATCTTTAGCCATCTTAGCGATAATTTCTGCTTTTGTCATGGTGCCTCCCCCTGTTTTGGTAAGATTCAAAAATCTAACGACCCTTATCAGCCAAATATAGCAGCCACGCGGGTCTGTCAACACAAATACTTAATAGGTCCCCTAAAACAGTGCTTCGGCGAATTTTTCAGGATCAAACGGCTGCAGATCTTCAATGCTCTCTCCAACACCGATGAAATGCAGCGGGATCTGCAACGTCTGGCAGATGCTGATGACGATACCGCCTTTTGCAGTACCATCCAGCTTGGTTAACGCCAACCCCGTGATATCCAGAGCATCATTAAACATCTTGGCCTGGGTTAGAGCATTTTGTCCGGTTGTAGCATCCAGAACCAGCAGAATCTCATGGGGTGCTTCCGGAATTTTCTTGGCGATGGTCCGCTTAATTTTTTTAATTTCTTCCATCAGATTGACTTTTGTATGCAATCGTCCCGCCGTATCAACAAATACTGTGTCCGTTCCCCTTGCGATAGCGGCTTCAATAGCATCAAATGTCACAGCGGCAGGATCGCTGTTTTCCTTGTGCCGGACCAAGTCGGCACCGGCACGATCCGCCCATACGGCCAACTGCTCTATAGCGGCCGCACGGAAGGTGTCCGCTGCCGCGATCAAAACGGATCGTCCCTGGCCGGTTGCATGCGCAGCCAGTTTTCCGATAGTGGTCGTTTTGCCAACGCCGTTGACGCCTACCACCATGATGACATGCGGTTTTGCTGCACCCTGGAGTGGTGATGCCGG
>JASFGJ010000043.1:0-12638 GCA_050123815.1 Desulfobacteraceae bacterium | reverse complement strand
CGTCACTGTCTTTGGAATCCATCTCGCCTGAAAGCGCTAAAAACAACCGGACATCTATAAGGGGCTTTTCACCACATTGCACTTGGGCTTGAAATTGGTCCGTTAAACCTCTCCCACTATCGACTGGTATAAATATTGTAAGATTGAAGGTGCTTCGTCAGTGGCTGTCCAGACAGCAATCGGCATCCGAAACAGTCAAACGCAAGGGAGGATATCAATTTTGGACACTAAGAACAGAGATGATGGATCTGCCGTTGATCTATCCCACCGGTTTGACGTGGTCGTCGTAGGGGGAGGAAATGCAGCCTTGTGCGCAGCGATGACAGCGAGGGAGGCCGGCGCCACTGTTGTGTTGTTGGAAAGCGCACCCTTTGCATTCAGGGGGGGCAATAGCCGGCATACGCGCAATTTGCGGTACCTGCACGAAAGCGGCAATCGCTATCTGACAGGTCCTTACCTCGAAGCGGAATTCTGGGACGATCTCATGCGGGTCACGGGTGGAAAGACCAACGAGGCGCTGGCCCGTTTCACCATCCGGGAGTCAGACAATATCGGTGCATGGATGACGCGACACGGCTGCAAGTTTCAGCCCTCCATGCGCGGCACGCTCCACCTGTCCCGCACCAATGCATTTTTCCTCGGCGGCGGAAAGGGGTTGATGAACGGGTATTATGCCTTCGCCGAAAAAATCGGCGTCAAAATCCTTTACGAGGCGGAAGTCGTGGATCTTGCCGTTCAGGACGGCCGCTTCACCTCGGCAACCTTTAAATATCAGGGTTCCCTGAAGCGCGTGGAGGCGGGGGCGGTGGTTGTGGCCTCCGGTGGATTTCAGGCCAATCTCGATTGGCTGAAAAAGCATTGGGGCGAGGCCGCCGACAACTTCATTATACGCGGTACGCCCTATGACAAAGGCGTGATGTTGCGCGTTTTGCTGGACAAGGGCGCCAAGCCCGTGGGTGATCCGCGCCAGTGTCATGCCGTGGCCATCGATGCCCGGGCGCCCAAATTCGACGGCGGCATCGTCACCCGCCTCGACTGCGTCTCCTTCGGCATCGTGGTCAACAAGCACGCCCGGCGCTTTTACGACGAAGGGGAGGATTTCTGGCCCAAACGCTACGCCATCTGGGGGCGCCTGGTGGCTCAGCAGCCTGAGCAGATCGCCTATTCCATCATCGACGCCAAGTCTATCGATCTGTTCATGCCCTCGGTATTTCCACCCATCGAAGCCGATTCCATCAGTGAACTGGCCGAAAAGCTGGCGCTCGATCCGGCCGCCCTGGAAACCACAGTGGAAAAATTCAACGCAGCAGTGCAACCCGGAAGTTTCGATCCAGGGGAATTGGACACCTGCGCAACCAAGGAGCTGGAACCGCCCAAAACCCATTGGGCACGTTCCCTGGACACACCACCGTACTATGGGTACCCCTTGCGGCCGGGGATCACCTTCACCTACCTGGGCGTGACCGTCAACCAACGTGCCCAGGTGGTGATGCAGGATGACACGCCGTCGAGCAATATCTTCGCGGCCGGCGAGATCATGGCGGGCAACATTTTGGGTCAGGGATACATGGCCGGTTTCGGCATGACCATCGGCACGGTGTTCGGCCGAATCGCGGGAAAGGAGGCGGTGCGTTATGTCGTCGACACACTTAAAAGAGGCTAACCGGGTAATGACCATATGCAACGCCTGTCGGTATTGCGAAGGCTTTTGCGCTGTTTTTCCCGCCATGGAGCTGCGGCGTACGTTCACAGATCAGGACCTGAAATACCTGGCCAACCTGTGCCACAATTGCCGCGGGTGCTATTACGCCTGCCAATACGCACCGCCCCATGAATTCGATTTGAATGTACCCCGCAGCCTGGCGGCACTCAGACAGGAGACCTACCGGGAGTTCAGCTGGCCAAAGGCGATGAAAGGGTTTTTTCAAAATAACGGACTTATCGTCTCTTTGGTCGCGGCCCTTTCCGTTACACTGGTCCTTTTGCTGACCCTGCTGCTGCAGGGGAGCGAGATTCTTTTTGCCTCCCACACCGGCGACGGCGCATTCTACCGGGTCATTCCATACGCCGCCATGGTGGTCCCTTTTTTACTGGTGGCGGTGCTGCTGCTCATCAGCCTGTGGAAGGGCTTTGCCAATCTCTGGCATGCCAGTGGCGAAGCAACCCGGTCGCTGAAACGCTGGCCGGCCCATCTGCAGGCGGTATGGGACGTGCTGCGGCTAAAATACCTGGATGGCGGCGGCCATGGGTGCAACTACCCCGACGATCGCTTCAGCATGATACGCCGCAATTTTCATCATGCGGTCTTTTACGGATTCATGCTGTGCCTGGCTTCGACAACCGTCGCTTTTTTCTATGACCACTTGCTGCACATACCGGCCCCCTATCCCTTCTGGAGCTGGCCCGTTCTTCTGGGCACCATCGGAGGACTGGCATTAGTGGCGGGAACCGGCGGGATGCTCTATCTTAAATGGAAGATGGACAAAATACCGGCGTCTCAGGAAACGACAGGCATGGATGTGGTATTCACCACGCTCCTGCTGCTCACAAGCCTCACCGGACTGCTGCTGCTGTGTTTGAGGGCCACCCCGGCCATGGGAACCTTGTTGGCCGTCCACCTCGGTCTTGTTCTGGCGCTTTTCATCACCATGCCTTACGGTAAATTCGTCCATGCGGTGTATCGCTATGCCGCTCTGGTCAAAAACGCCCAAGAGCAGGCACGCGATTGATACTGGTGGACACTCAAATATACACCATGAAGAGGGGGAAATGAAAACAGCAGACTTAATGGATGATTTTCAAGAAGAGCTACAGAGCTGCGAGATCCAATTCAGAGATTACGGTGGCCGCAAGGCATTCTGGGGTCCATGTAAAACTCTGAAATGCGCGAACGATAACGTGCTCCTGAAAAGAGTGCTTCAAGAAAAAGGCGGCGGCGCCGTTCTTATCGTTGACGGCGGCGGCTCACTGAGCAGCGCATTGATGGGGGATCTTATTGCAGAGATCGGCAGAAAAAACAATTGGGCAGGGATCGTTATCAATGGGGCCGTAAGAGATACATTGGCATTGGCAAAAATTGATTTTGGCGTCAAAGCTTTGGGAAGCAATCCGAGGAAAAGTCGGAAAAACGGTGCAGGGCAGCTAAACGTCGAAATAAGTTTCGGTACAATCACCGTCAAACCGGGCGACTGGGTCTATTGCGATGAAGATGGTATTGTCGTTGCAGGCCGGGAACTTCCTTTGGCTTGATTGACAAATTATAGAGATAATGATAACAATCAGGTTGTTCAGAAAAAGCCGAATCCTGGTCTGTACGGATGCGGAAAGCCACGGGTCTTGCAAAGATCGCCGGGCTGCCTGAGCCGCTAAACATGATACGTCAATACAGACCAGGCAACTTGAGGTTGACTGGTTTTTTTATGCGCTGTCAAAGCTAGTAGAACCGAGCGCAATAGAACAATCGAGCTGAAGTATACCCGGTTTTGTACGGGCAATGGACGGATGCGGAAGTGGTTGACGTTGATTTCGGATGGGCTCGTACCAAAACCTATACCCGCCATACACTGCATCACGCCCTTTTTTCTATCTTGCCCCGCATCGCTGGCGGTGAAGACAAAAATCACAGCCTGGTGCGTTTAGCGGAGCTACTAAATTGGACGGAACGTCCGGCCGAGTCAGCTGTGCCCTGGTGCATGTCGAAAGGAGACTTCACATGTTGAGACGGGAAGATAGTGCTGATCCATTCGGTTGGACGCCAGGAGGTGCACTATTAGAAGCCAGATCATTATCGCAGTGTTTTGCGTTGTCGTTGCTTTTTTAACCGCTTGCTCTGGGTCGGCCGGCAATGGGGGCGGCGGCGGCACATCGACCGACAATGGCGACGACGGCGGCGATCCGCCGTCTTTGCCGACTGACGAGTTCACGCTCACGCGCGCGCTTTCCGGTGCGCAGCACTTCGTCGTTGTTGACGATGCGCTTGATGGTGAAGCGGTGGGGATCGTTTTGGCCTACCCGGAGGCGGTGGAGATCGGAGAGAGCCCTTCGTTCGAGGCCGTGGGCGGCGACACGGACGTGTTTTCCGTCAGCCCGACCGGAACCATCACGGTAGCCGATGCGAGTGCGCTCGGATCGTACGGCGATCCGGACCTTGGGCTTACGGTCCGCGTTTCAAAGAGCGACTATCAGCCCACGGATATCACGGTCACCATCGAGCTGCTCGACGCATCGAGCGCTACGTTCTTTGACTTCTCGTCCGCCGTCGACGGTGACGGAACGCGGGCGAATCCTTACAACAGTTACCGAAACATCGCCGGCGACAACGCGACATACCTGTTCAAGCGGGGCACGACGCTCGACCTCGGGGCCAGCGAGAGCGTTCACAGTGACGGGTACGACAACATCCTGGTGGCGAGTTACGGGAGCGGTGCGCTGCCCAGGGTTATCGGGACGGGCGGCACCAATCACCGGCTCGTGGCGATCGGTCGCGGTACCGACGGCTTCACCGTGCGCGACCTCGAGATCGCCACCGACAGCCCGAGCGGCGACGGCTCCACCTGGGCCGACCAGGCCGTCTATGGTTACGCCTACGGCGGCGCCTGGAAAAACGTGCGCGTCGAGCACTGCCACGTCCACCATGCCGGTGGTATCGTACTCATCTCGAACGCCCCGGAGCCCAATGCCCACACCTCGACCGTGGCGTGGAACCACATCCACGACATTCCGAGCGACGGGGTGTTCCTGCAGAATGTCGACGGCGAATCGTTTGTCCACGCGAATCGTATTTCCCGCGTCAATCTCAACTGGCACCATGTTGGCCACACCGAAGGAGAGGCCAACGGCGACGGAATTCAGACCGGCGGTACAGAGAGGACGGTCATCACACGCAACTACATCGAGCGCACCTACACCGGAAACAAGTTCGGGGTCATCGTGGGGGCAGACGCCGGGGACTGGGTCGAGATCAGCGACAACTACTTTGTCAACGCCGTCAACGGTGAGATCGAGACCACCGGGGTCTACGTTTACTTTCCCGAAGGACGCGTCAGCCGGAACTTCTTCGTGGGTGCAAACTTCGGGGCCTATGCAAGCGTGGAAGGAGACGGTGTCATTTACGACCACAATGTCTTCTACGACTGCCGTTCAGGCATCCACGACAACATCGGACGCGTTCGCAACAACGTATTCCACGGGGTCGGCACCGTCCTCACCTATGGCGCCGGTGAGTTCTACAACAACATCGTCTACCTCACCGAAGCAGGACAGGCCATCTACAACCACTGGGCCGCCATCGACGCGGACAACAACCTCTACAACCGGGAACAAGCGGATATGTTCGGAACCGCGGTCGACTCTCTTTCGGGGCTCTCCGGCGGAGAAGACGCCACCGTCATTGCCGATCCGAAGTTCATCGCTCCCGCGGCCGGCAACTTCCGCGTGCAAGAAGATTCCCTGGCAATCGGCACCGGCATTGTCTACACCGAGGACAACACGGATTTCGAGGGAACGGCGCTCGGCTCGCCGCCGAACATCGGCGCGTTCGAGTACAACAACGGTGCTGGGGATTGAGGGGCGATAGGGAATAAAGTGGTGGAGAAATTATACCCTTGGCATGCTTAACCACTTTATTCATATTAAAAAGACTTAGTGCCCATCCATTTATTCCCTCTTCCTTGAGGGAGAGGGTCAGGGTGAGGGTGTAAGGCTTAAATATCACACCCCCTCACCCTCCTCTCCCCCTCAAGGGGGAGAGGAGGACTGTATTTATAAACGAGTCCTAGTTTAATGTTTGAGGCGTGCCGCCCTTGTTTCTATTGGCACAATCCTTTGGGCGCAGTCGTTTGCTTTTTACTTGTCCTTGCAGCGACTGCGATATAATCAGGTAGTAAAAAGCAGGGAGATATGACGATGAACGAATTTTCAGACATCATTTTCAAGCGCGTGCAAGGTGCCAATTATGAAACCATTAGAAGCAGTCTAAGGCTGTTCAGTATTTATTTGGCCATCGACGGACGCCGCTCCGTCAGATCTATTGCCCGAGACGACGCCTACGAGTTGGACGACCTGGTGGGCACTATCGATCGATTGGAAAAATTGGGTTTGATCGCTCCCGTGGATGGGAGCGAAGGGGGCTATTCCGATACTTCCTCCGAAGCCGACTTCATCGAGCTGCCCGAAGAGTTTAGGACCGGTATTACGACCATCGACAAGCAGCACCAGCAACTCGTGGACATGGTCAATCACCTGGGACGGATTCGGGAAGCGGCATTCGAAAATCCGAAAAATAGAAAGGCTGCCACCGGCCAGGTCGTGGCCGAGATGCTCAGCTATTCAATTTCACACTTCGCCTTCGAAGAAGAGCTCATGCATGGGGCGAATTACAAGTTTTTTGAGTCCCATAAACGGGCGCACAACCTTTTCGTGACCCGTGCCAACGAATATAAGCAACGATACACGGCTGGAGAGGATATCATCGATGAGTTGTTCGATATGCTCAATCGATGGCTCTTCAACCACATTCGCAATGACGATATGGCCTATGCACCAGCGCTGAAGTCAAAGATCCAGGAACTGGATCAAAACAAGGCGGGCTGGCTCGGGCGTATGCTCAAACGCTTTTTTAAGTAACAGCCAATACATCAAATATTAGAAGTGGTTTCAAAACCATACACCCTGACCCTCTCCCTCAAGGGAGAGGGAATAATTGATGGACACTAGTTAACGCCCCAGCCGAAATTCAATTGCTTGCCCTTGTGAATCATTTAAAAGTTCAGAAAAATAGAGATATGGATCATGGGAATTCTGACCGTGGGCATATCCCACCCTTCGCTTCTCATTGCCGTCCCGGACGGCGAAATTTTCAATCTCTTTTTGCACTAACGTTTGGTGTTTCCCGGCAGCAATTGCCATGTAGAAGCGTTCCTCGGTCAACTCCTCGTCGAAATAAAAGTTGGCCGGAGAAGGCGGAATTTCAACGGCCCTGCCTTTTTGTACCGCATGCCCCTGCTGGCCTGCCAATATTTGTTCCGGCCGCGGCCAGAGCATTTCAATATTTTTGTCGGGTTTTTGATGAAAGATATAGAGGCGTCCATCCCGGTTGGGTGTTAATTCAAAACGAAATTTGTCTCCCTTCACAAAGGGATAGTCAAATCTTACACGACGAGAAGTGTTTTTTTGGATCAGGCGCACAGCGATTTTTGTCCTGCCGACATTGACTGCCTTCGTATCCGTTTTCTCTGTTGAAATATTCGCCGGTGATTCATGCTGTATTGTCTCTGTCGATGCGGAAAAATCATTTCGAGCCCCGGTTCCGGATTTGCCCAGGGAGCGAATTTTGTAGGCAAGGATCACGCTGCCTTTGGTTTCCATCACCATTTTCTTGTCCGTGTCAACCCGAACCCCGCTGCTGAGCTTTGCGGCCGGGCCCGGCTTCCGGCTGGATTGGGTCATCCGGGTTATTTCCCTGAAAACTCGCTGCTTAATGCTTTTGCGGGCCTCGACAGAGGTGCCGCTCTGCCAGTGGATTTCAAAGCTGAGAGCATCGGCGATCACAGCCTCATTGATAACCTTGAACCAGCCCAGCCTGTCCCCATCGGCCAAAGCATTTTGCAGATCATGCGCGCATGGGCCGGATAGTTTGCGGGACAGATCGAGCTTTGCAAAAGCCACTGTCTGGACGGCACCCAGTTTCAGCGAATAGTCGGCTACGGTTTTGCTGTCGAGTGCAAGATCGGGCAAAATAGCTGCCACGGTTGTCGCGCCGGCCTTCAAGCTTGCCGCGGATGATCCGCTATAGTTGGGGAGGGTAAACGGCTGTTTTTCAGGCACCTTGCCCGGAAAACAGCGCTTAGCGGAAAGAACAAGGATGGGAGCGGCAAGGGGCGCTTGCCTGCCATCGACCAAGTCGGCAACCTGAATAATATTGCCGGGCTGGTAGATGCCGGAAAAACCATGGTTGACGGCATAACCCTGTTGCTCGAGAAATTTGTATATATCCTCAAGCCCCTGTCTTTGCGTGTTGATTCCGACAGCAAAAAAGAGGTAGGCCGCAATGGATACCAGCGCGCCAATCCCCCAGATCAGAATAACGGTCCTGGTTTTCTTTGTTTTTCCTTGGCCTCTTTTTCCGGACTTGATTCATTCTTTTTGGTCATGAAAATCTCCGCATGAAGTCAGTTGCTTTAAAGCCAGTTGCCCATGAGGATGAAAGGCGCCCAGTAAAAGGGATGCGAATAGGCGGCATCTTTTCCGGTTTCATTTGCGGGTGTCACATCAAGCTTGCCGCTGGCGTATCCGATCCGTTTTTCTTTTAAAACGCCCGTTTCATGGCCGGCCAATCCGCGGATAAACCGAATCTGCGTTTTTTGCAGGGCTTCCGCTTTGGTCAGCTGCTCGGCGGTCCGCAGCGCATACATGGTCTTCATAAACAGCCCCGTGCTTCGGTCGGCCACCGGCCAAAGGGTGGCCAGCACCCCTTTGGCCCCTTTGTTCTGCACCATGGCGCCAAAACCCTCGATTTCAGATCCTTTGGCATTGGATCCCATGGCGGTGTTGCCGGCCGACAGAGTGATCAAATCCACATTCGGGAAATCATAGGTGTTCCTGATTTCCGACAGGCTAAGGCGGGTGCCGTCACCAAGGATCAGATTGGAAAGCGACTCGTTGCCCGGCCTGAAATCAAAGTGACTGGCGATGTGAAGCACCGGATAGGCCTCCATCAGGGCGTCCTGCAATGCCCGGGTAGTAAATTCTTCATTAAGTAAAATCGTGCCGGCAAGCACGCCATCTTTATCGCTATCGTTTTCGCGGACGATCCCTTCCAGTTCGTCCTGGACCGCCGGCAAGGCGCTGAAGCCGGGGATGGCTTTCGTGAGGCCTAATCCTGCCACCCGCCAGGTTGTGGTGGCCGGATCTTTGAGTTTATCCCGGGCCGCCTCGGTAAAGATCACCAGTTGGAACTCTTCCGCCAGGTACCTGGTGCCGTCATGCAGGGCGGCAACGGGCAGATAACGCAGGGCCCCATCCAGCGATACCATAAGGGTGCCTGCCCCGGCCTGACGCAGGTCATCGATGACCGGTTTCAATAAACAGCCGTAGAGTTCCTGAGCCAGCGGCAGTGGATCGCTCTTGGGATTGTTTATGGTGTCGCGGAAGGAAAAAATCTTGTCGTTGAGCGCTTTTTCGCCAATGGGGTGCTGCCGCGCCAGCTGAACATGCGGGGTGGTAACCAGAATTCTGAGCTTATCCTCGAGCATGATAAAATGGACCAGCACCGCTCCATGGCCGAGTTTCTTCAAGGTCGACTGGAGAGCGGTCAGGCTTTTCAAGTTTCTAGCCACCACCTCATCTTTGCGCTGCCGGCTTGTTTGGCCGATTCCTGCGACGAGTTCGTCCACGCAGGTGTTGAATGCTTTTTTGGCGTCTTTAAGCACCGTGTATTTCAGGGTACGCAAGCGTTCTTTTTCCTCGCCGGTCAGCAACCCTTTTTTTCTGTTTCTCCTCAAGTCCGCCAACCTCGCGGCCCAGAGCCGCTAGCCGGTTGCTGATCTTTTCATATCTTTGCTTCCAGCTTTCTTCTTCCGCGGTATAGGCAGTACGGGTCTGACTGCTGCCATACCTTGAATCTCTACGGATGAAGTCGAAATATTCCTCATCTTTGAGCATCGCCAGCACCTGAGCGGCTTCGGCCAGTCTTCCCTGGTCGATGAGCAACTCGGAAAGATCCTTGTAGGCATACTCTTTGGTGCGCAGAAAACGCTTCCGGGATTCTTTTTCAAGGGAGGCCACATTGCGGCGCATTCGTTGGATGGTATTGACCGCCTGTTTGCCGAAAAAAATGGCCGCCTCGGTTTTACTGCTGGCCCCAAGGACCACACAGAATGCTTTCTGGCTATAATAGAGCAATTCCGGTTCTCCAGCTTGCTGGGCGATGCCGAGGGCTCGTTTTAAAAGTATTCCCGACTCTGGGATGCGATCCGTTTCATAATATAGCGCTGCCAGATTATTCATGCTGGCGCCTACATCCGGGTGCTCATCGCCGAAAAGTTGCCTGCGAATCTCCAGGGTCTTTTTAATCAAGGGCTCCGCATCGATGTATCGCCCCGAAGCACGTAACAATTTCGCCAGATCATTCATGCTGGTGGCGACAACCGGGTGCTTGTCGCCGAATATTTCATTGGTGAATTCATAATTTTTTTTGGCAAGTGAAATCGCTTGGCTGTATTTTCCTTCAAGGAACAGCTTGTTATATCCATTTTGCAGTTTTCTGGCTTCCTGGAGTTTGGGAAATGAGCTTTCGAACCAAAATCGGGCCTTTTTACATGCATTGACTTGCCGGTTTTGCGCAATGAATAAAGAGAAGTCGGCAAGTGGCCCCTCTTGTAATTCCTTTTTTGTTTTTATGAGCGTTAATGCTGTCTTATAGAATATATATGCTGAACGGCTTTCCCCAAGCAAAAGATAGGTGTGGCCAAGGTTCAATACCCAGGCGTAGTTTTGGGGGCCAAGCCGAAAACTTTTCCGGCATGTCTCCCGTGCCTCTCTCAGTTTGCCTTGCAGAATCAACGCCCAGCCAAGCATTCCATGCCCGTCAGCATCTCCGGGCACGAGTTCGGTTATCATACTGAAATCAACTGCTGCGAGTTTATAACGATTCTGTTCAAGATAAATATAGCCTCTGTTCCAATAGGCACCCACATGCTCCGGTTGTATTTCTATCACTTTGGATTAGAGGGCAACGGCCTGTTCCGAATCGCCGTTTTTATAAAGCTCTGAAGCCCGTCGATACAGGTCGTCAACGCTCCGATGCTCAGAAACAACAGCGCCGTCCCGGGAGGTTTCCTGGATCTGGGCGGGTGAAGAATTCGAAAAGATCACGAGAATAAAGAGCGAAAAAAGGCTGAATATTCTTTGCATAATGACCTTTATTACAAAAATTAGGGGTGGTGGAAAAAGCGTTGATGACCGGCCAATCAGATGCTGTCAGCCATGCTAATATTTTAATTAAGACGAGTTGTGCAATATTGCAAGAAAACAAAACAAAACAAAGATGGCTCGTACCGGGGCTGCCCGGCCGACTCGATAAATAAGGATAGAATCCCCCGAACTCCGAGCTCAGATAGGAAAATGTTTATCCTGTTCGTGGGTCCTAAAATAGGCATAGGCAAAAAATTATATTTAGATCATTCATTTCAATATGTTGAGATGGGTTCTATTGTGTTTGACATTTCGCAGGGATTCAACACAATAATTAAAACGGTCGTTCTAAATTTAATGATGGGAAACTGCCATGACCATAGATTACGATGCATTTGCCCTGGCTTTGCTCAAAAACTCTACCCTGAAGACGATAAAGGGATGTGTGGAAACAAAATCAGGACTTCCGATTCTTATTTTTGCAGCAGCGTTCCCAGAATAACGTCGTCGTCTGTGTTGTATCGGCTGTCTTGGCCGGGGTGACGCATAACACCGCCTTCCTCCCGATAGCGATAGTGGTCGTTTGTGTAGTAATCTTTTATATTCAACTGCCTGCCTGTTTTCTTATTATCATTGTTACATTTTATTCTCAGAAATTGGCGATTCGTTTTCTTAATTTAAAAGGCCTTTCCGTCGCACCTTTGTGCCTCCATGTAGGAAATTGCAATATATTCAATCAGAAATTAATTTTTTTACCGTTTGGTAAATTGGCCCGATTTTTGATTGGTTGTTTCTAAGCCGGGTATTATGCACCCGGCTACAACTGCAACTATTGAAGCACCGGCGTGCTGTTGTTTTTCCGGCCTATGGCCGGTACCAAACGACCGCCCGCTATGCGGGTGGTCATTGACTCAGCAAAGTGCGGGAACTCGAATATTGGAATGGGTCATTGCTGACTGGGTAGGATATGAAAAAGAGAATTTTTATTATAGGCTTTGTATTGTTATTAATGGGGCTGCAGGGCTTTGCGCCGCTGGTGGCATGCGCTAACGAGACAAAAGCCCGGGTTGCTCTGCGTTATTGGCTTGAGGGCGAGGCTTCCCAACGGGGGGATGCTCCGGAACTCAGGGCCGCCATTGTGCGTTTTTATAAGGCGCGTCAATTTCAACCGGCATGGATGGGGCCAGATGGCCTTAAACAGCAGGGGCACATACTGCTGAAGTCTCTAAAACATGCTTCTGGTGAGATGTCGCCGGAACTCAAGCTATATGTGAAGTATCTTGAGGCGATTTTGCTTGACGATGCGCAGTTCACTTCTGCACTGAACGACTTTCCGTTAGAAACCTTGATGCAGGCTGAGGTAGGCATGACCCAGATTGCCCTTAATCTGGCCGTTGAGCACAACATTGTTCAGGAGAATTATGGATGGGAAAAAGCTTCATTCGAAGAAGAGCTCCTGGCCGACAAGTTGTCCAAGTCCCTATCCGAATCAATTTGGAAGGAGCTGATTAGTGCCGCGCAACCCGGACATCGGGTCTACTGGTCATTGAAAAAGGCCCTGGAGCGTTATGAAACGATCCAGCTTTTGGGTGGCTGGCCCCAAATTCCGAAAGGGCCCAAAATAATTCGAGGCAAGCGGGATTCAAGGGTACCCGTGCTGCGCGAAAGGTTGCTCATCAGCGGGGACATGGGTTTGGAATACCTCAGTGCGGATGAGACCTATGATG
>JASFGJ010000042.1:0-12972 GCA_050123815.1 Desulfobacteraceae bacterium | reverse complement strand
CCGAGCCTGCGCCAAATGCGTCTGAAAGAAAAATGAACGATAGCAGCCCAATTGTTAAGAATAGGGAAAATAGGTGTTGCCGTTTGTTATTCATCATTTGTGATCTCCTTACTTCGCCAGTCTTTTCGAGGGCAACTTGATGGTCGCACCACCTTCTTCCCAGATATCGCCATCGATTGACTCGATCCACCAAGCCAGTTCGACCATAAAATTCCCGTCACGAACGTATTTGTCATAGACATAGGACTTTACAATGGCGACATCATTCGTCAGGCCGTGGGCATTGACATACTTGTCTTTCATTTTTGGAACCTTGGAAAGGAAACGCTCAGCCTGCGGATTTACCGGTACATCCTTTCCATAAAGCGCATGACACCTGGGATCCATAATGCTCCAGCGAATATTATGGAGCCATCCGTGATCGCCCATCCAGTTGTTGATATGCCGGATGGCAAAATCCCTGCCCATGTAGTTGATCAAAGGCGCACGATCGTCTCTCTTTTTATGGATGTCTGTCGTATCAATGGCGGCGTCGCCTTCCGGTCCTTTATCCATGGGTGGGGGACCTCCCGGCCCTTTGCCCATGGGATTGGCAACCGGGGCGGGCGGAATGTAGTCTTCTTTATTGGGGAGCCTGTATATCCCATCCTCTTTACCCCTGACCATGGTTTTAAACATGTCGGGATCCATAATCTCCTTTTTCATGGTACGGCTTCCGCCGAGACCCATGCCCCAGGGCGGGACCGGGGAGACAGACGCTTCGATGGGTCCGTCAAGCGTCCAGGCGGGTTCATCTCCAACCTTTACATCTTCCCAGTATAAAGGGGCGGCCCCCTGCCGTTTCTCCTCGGACCAGATCTTCCTGATCAGATCCCAGTCCTTATCCGTATAATAATGGGCGGAACGACTCATCCAGTCGGGGGCATCCCACATGTCAAAAAAGCCCGGATTTTTCGGCCCCTTGCCCTCCTTATACACTCTGATGCTCTCCGTAACCCGGAAGATGACATCGGTGACCTTTTCTCCCTTCTGATTGTAGATGCTCCCCTTGCTTTGAATGGTGATGCCGCGATATATGGATCCTTCGGTCGGGGTTAAATCCGTAACCTGCCGCGAGTTCATTACAAGATAAAGGGTGTCTCCGGGGTAGACCGGCCGGTAGTTGGTAAAATTGTGGTTCAGGTCGCTGACAAGCAGCTTGTCCCGTGCCGGCGGGGGATAGGGCACCATAAAGGTGTCGTCGTGCCCGCCAAATGATGGATAAGCGAGAATGTCCTTGTAACCCAGCTTTTTCGCGTATGCGGCGTCGTGGAGAACAGGATTTTCAGGATCGTATTTCAGGTTGTTGTACCGGACCATGTCCTCGGTTACTTTGATTACCGGTCCGATGCCGGGCGTCTCTTTGGGAAGTGTGCCGTTGATAAGTGCCTGTACGTCTATTTCACCACGCTCCTCAAGGGCCTTGTTGTCGGCGATGTACTTTTCAACGAGGCTTTTTTCTCTTTCCGTATAGACACCCGGGTATAGTTTGAAAAAATCCTCGGGCGATTCGGCCTTCTTGCTCCCGGCCACGGCAACGCAGCCGGTTATCAATACAAAAGCGCATATGCATCCAATAAGTTTCAAGCTTGCATTTTTCGTTACGTTCTTCTCCAATTGGAACCTTCCTTTCTGCTGAATAAAAACCGAAAATTCTAAATCATTATCCTTTTTTCGAGGGCAGCTTAACCGATGCCGCCACGATCTGTATGATGCGGTTGTCCAGCGTCTCACCCCAGCAGGTCATGTCGACAATGTGGTTGCCTTTCTTGTCGACATACTTGTCGGTCACATAACCTTTGGCAATTACCGTGTCACCTTCCGAACCGTGGACAGTACATTCCTTGCCCTTCATGTAAGGCACTTTGTCCAGATATTCGCCACCGGGCCTTTCAACCTGCATTTCCCTGAAGAGCTGCTTGAAGTACCAGCGGATTCTGGTGACAAAACCCTTGTCGCCGATATGGTTTGTGATCATTCTCGTGATGTGGTTGCTCGCGGTATTGTTGTAGAAGACCATCCGGGAACCGGGAATATTCCTGCCGCCGTAGTGTATTGCTCTCTCGTCCAGATATATGCCGTATCGATCTCTGAACATGACATCGGGAGACTCCCGGCTGTTGCGCATGGTGAGGCCGGAGCCCCCGCCGCCGCTCCAGAAGACAAGGTCCATGTGGGATATGGGCCCGGAACAGGTCCAGGTCGGCTCGTCTCCGATGTTGACATCTTCCCAGTACAGGGTATCCTTTCCGCGAATGGACTCCTTTTTCCAGAGCTCTCTGATGTATTCCCATTCGTCGTCGGTGGTATAATGCGCCGGTGGAAAGTATTCGCACCATTCCGACATGTTTTCCGTGAAAGTGGGTTTGGGGCTCCCGTCAATAATCTTTCGGTAGGCGTTTCGAAGGGTTCCCGAACTCTTGACGATCAATTCGCCTTTCTTATTATACAGACTTGCGACACTGCCTACCTCAAAGTGCCGAAGGTTGCTTCCCGGCTGTGTCAACTCTTTAAATGTGAGTTTTTCAACTTTTGAGGTAAACGAATCCCCGGCGTAAATAGGCGCGTAAAATCGAACATCGCTACCGTCGTTGGCGTAATACCACGTATCGGCGATATTCTTGGGTATGGTCAAGCCCATGACCCCTTCGGCCATTGGCGTTTTAAAGCAAGGCCAGGCGGGAATATCGGGATACCCTGCCTCCCTGGCGTATGTTTCATTATTAAAGAGGGGATTGTAGGGGTCCCAGGTACGGTTGTAACTAAGCAGCTCGGCTTTACTTACCACATCATCACGACGAGACATTCCGGCCATCAACGGATTGGAAATCTCGTCTTTTGCTCCTTTGCTCTTCGGCCGAAAACGGCCCGAAGCCCGGGCGATTCTCTCTTCTATGATGCCCTTTTCCCAATCGAAATATTTACCCGGTTGGAAGACTTGATATTTACCAGCCTCCGACGTCGTTGTTGCTTTGGCATTTCCTGCTTGAGCCAGTGATGTAAAAGGCAAGCCAAAACCGAGGACCGCAGTGCTTTGGCCTACCAGTTTAAGGAATCGTCTTCTGTCGAACTTTTGCATTCTGAATCGCTCCTTTCAATACCATCTTCGAATCCCATTATTAATGGCCTGGATCGGATTAAGTATCACGGCATTAAACAATGACACCGCAGCAATCCGGTGTCATTGCTTAATGCCGTGATACTAAAGCAATGCCAACGCGTGTTCCAATAAGTTCCGAGTCATGTTGATCCGCGCTGGATCGCCCTGATCGCGGCTGCCAAGTCTGTCGAGGAGTTTGAAAAGGGTCTGCATATTGGCTTTAACCCCTTTTCGCTCCTCGGTCTTAATATGGATATTGCCGTCTGCAATGCGGTGTGACAATTCTGCGATGGAACCCAGTGCAGCATCATGATTGCCCGCTCTGTCTGCACTCCATGCGCGAAGAACGAGCATCGGGATATTGGGTACGCACACAATATGGTCATCGATGATATCGATGCTCTCCTTGGAGATATTTGTTATCAATTCCTTGTTCCTCACCCGAATTCTCCACTCCAGGCGTAATTGGACCGCCTCGGCGGACCAGGGTGCGGTTAAAGGAACCCTGGCCAGCTGGTGATCGAGTTCCGCGACCTTTCCCCATTCGTTGGCAAGTGCATAACGCGCCGCTCTCAATACGGTGGCCGGTTCGCCGGTGAACGCGGCGGCCATTCTGATGATCTCTGGCGGCGCATTGCCCGCGGCCAGATTACCAAACCATGGACGTATCATTTCGAAGCGCAGGATGGAACTGTCCGGATGGCGATGAAGGGCCTGCCTCAGCAAAGCCTTCATTTTCTCGGGTTTGTTCGATAGAGATGCACTTAGAACCTTCAGATAATCTTTCTGCTCCGCACTGCTCAGCAATTGTGAAAGGTCGTTTATCCGCTCAGGCACAGATGGATCGACTCTGACAAATGACTCAAGATACTTTCCGATATAGTTAAAGGCCAGGCCCTTAAGCGCATTGTGGATATAATCATTCGGCTGCCGAATGAGATCATAGGGGGCAAGCAGCCGGCTTGTCTTCTCCGGTGTTAACCCTCTGCCCAAATCGTGGACAATGCTTGTGGCCAATCGATTGTTGTTATCGGTTATTGTTTCGGCGCCTTTTGCAAAGGCCTTTGCCGATGCGGTATCAAGGGTCAGTGCGGTCACAAGTGACTCCGTCGAGCCGATACCGATTCGACGCAGGCTGGATGAGATGCTGTCTTGACTCAACCCATGGAAGGCCAATTCGGGTGTCATCGGCTTGTCCGATGAGAAAAAAAGCAGGGTGTCGGGATCGGGTCGGTAGAGTCGTACTTCAGAAAAAACATCTAGCAGGGTTGCGACCATCGATTGAAGCAATTCGGAATCAAGATACCGGATATTGCTCCAGAGTACGAAAATTCCACCGGGATTGAGGTGGTCCTTTACCTGCAGCGCATACTCCCGTGTGTGAAGATGAGAAGATCCTGCTGTCCAGGGATGGGATGGCTGAGAAATGACCGCGTCATATCGCTTGCTGGTAAGCAGCAGGGCGCCGCGCACATCGTTTTCAATAATGTTTACCCGTTTATCGCCAAGGGGATCAAAGGCCCTGCGAGATTGCAACGCCCTGTTCGCCGCTATGATTTCGGGTTCCAGTTCAATGACGTCTATGGCGGTTACGGAATCCGGTGTTTCTGAAATGGTTCTTCCGCTGCCGTAACCCACAATCAGGATGTTGCGGGTTTCCGGTCTGGCCAGGACGGTAAGCGGCGCCATCCAGGTTTCGCCGTTCAGTTTAGGCACCTCACCCGGCAGTCGAATTGACGCCTCGGGAAGTCCGTTGCTGCGCAGTTGGAGCCATTCCCCTTTATCGAGCACCACGACACTGGAACTGCTGCCGACATCATAAAATAAGAGATTCCCGGGATTGAGACCGTCTATGGGGGAAAAGCGCAGCAAATTTTGCGGCACACCGGGATTAAACACCACGATTCCGATAATGGCTGTTGTTACGGCAATCGATCTGCCTTTGGGTTGTTTCAAGACAAAATAGGCCAAAACCGCAAGCGCCAGACTTGCGGTTACCGCCACTTTTATGGCGCCTTCGAATCTTAGCCCGGGAATGATCAGAAAAGCGGCACTCAGCGCACCGGCCACCGCCCCTGCGGTGTTCCACCGATAGACCCGCGCGCTGGCCCTGGCCGTGCTGCCGGCGTCAGGCGTCAGCACCCGTACCGCCAGTGGATAACTGACGCCGATAGCACAGGCAAGGGGCAGCAACAACAGAAAGCTGAACAGGACCTTCAGATTGAGGGATTTTACATAGGGCGCCCAACCGTCGAGGGCGAACCATGCGGCAATTGCGAAAGCGGCAATGGCGTACTGGCTTAAGGCAAACCAGAATGCCGCGTTGGTCCGTTTGCGAGCCAGAAAACCGCCCACGGCGCCGCCAAGGGCGATTCCGGTCAGAAAGCTTGAAAGCATGACCGCGAAAGCATGAATGCTGTTGCCGAGGATTTGTCCAAGAAGACGTGTCCACAACACTTCGTGAAGAAATGAGATCGACCCGGACAACAACATCATCGGCAGGATCCACTGTGCGGCAAGGATTTTTTCTTCACTGTCATGCGTTTGGGTTTCAGGGGCAGGTGGTACCCTGTCTCCCGAAGCCATAACAATCCACATGGCAACGGCAAATGCCAGGGTATTGAGGCCGGCCGAAAAAAGGATTGTGCCGGATAGACCGAATCGAGGCAGAAGCATAAAGGCGCACAATAACGAGCCCGCCACGGCGCCGACCGTATTGAAGGCATACAAGAGCCCCACCCGACGTCCAATTTGAAAACTGCTGGACACCGTATATCGGACCATTAAGGGCAACGTGGCTCCCATGAGGATCGTGGGGATCATCAATGAAAGGAAGGCTCCCAAAACATAGAATAGGGTGCTGCCGACACTGCCCGCTGAAGGCGGCAGCGCCTGATTTCCCACCATGGCCACCAGAAGACGCTCCAGCAGTGCAAATGATCCCGGAACGATGGTCAGCACGGATACCGCTATGCCCAGTTCAAGCATCGCATAGAGTCTGATGGGCTGTGTGATGCGGGGCAGGATTCGTTCAACGATCCACGCGCCGGCGGCAAGCCCACCCATAAAAGCGGCCAACACGGCGGCGACGGCTATCTCGGAGGTTCCGAAAACGATGGCCAGCTGACGGGCCCAGGCGATCTGATATATTAAACCGGCAAGACCGCTTAATAGGAGACAGAGACAGCCAAGAGTAAAAGAGGTGTGATATGTCGATCCGGACTCTGACAAAAGGTGTCACCTGATGATAATCAAGTCAACCGACGGGTCACAAGACCCGCCGGTTGACATCAGGAGTGAAGGCAAAAATACCTATGGTTGATACTGACTCGAAGCTTCGGGTCTTAGAACCTGCAAGTCAATAAGGCCCCGAGTTGGCGGGGGCTTCCCACAAGATATTCTCCGGCAAAGAAAGCCGTTTTCGTGGCTTCATCCGTGAGATTGCGGCCGTAGAAATTCAGGCTCAATTTTCCGTCAGCAGAATCCCAGACCAGAGACGCGTCAACAATTGTGTGGGCTTCCTGTAATTGATTTTCGCCAGTTAAAGGCGCCACATACTGATCGTCGGTCCACCGCGCGCTGACTCTTGGCGTCCACTTGCTTCCACCGCTTAGGATGAACTTGTGCGATAAACTGGCCTTAACAGTGTATTCAGGAGCGTGCGGCAACGGCTCATCCTTCATGCTTACCTCAGTGGGACCATCATGCAGAACAAAATCGGATTGATATGTTGAGTTCAAGTAAGCGCCTGCCAGAGACAGCAGGGTTTGTTCAGTGATGAGTGCCTCTATCTCCAACTCGGCGCCGTAGGTGGTTACCTCTTCTACATTAGTTATTTCCAGTGTCGGAAATACGTCGCTCGGATCTACGAAATAAAAGTCCGATAGCTGGAAATTTTCGTAATCATAATAGAAGACGTCGCCATTTACCTGCAATCTGTCATTCAGGAAACGACTCTTGACTCCTAGTTCATACGATATGAGCTCTTCCGGATCGAATGTCGATCCATCATCCATCGTGTTGAAACCGCCCGGCCGATGACCCGTTGCCACCGTCAGGTAGGACATGATATCTTCCACTAGATCCAGTTCCAGACCGGCCTTCCAGTTATATTTGGTCCAATCCACGTCCCCGGTGGTAGGAATTCCCACCAAGTTCGGGTTGTCGTAACTTTTTTCATCTTTTGCCCCTCTTGCGCCGATGATCCCCCTGAAACTTTCCGTAAAGGGAACGGTGACCTGCCCGAAGGCGGCATAGGATGTTGTTTCGTCTGTTATTGTATCGGGACGCATTCCTTCGGGGTCACCTCGTGTTGTATTTGTGAGGGAGTAGTAGTACAGGCCCGCCACCCATTTAACGGATGCGTCACTTTTGGATCCATAGCGCAGCTCAGCCGACATCTGATCTACATTATCGGGGTCCCATGATTTTTCAAGATTATTATTCATTTCACCCCAGACCTCACCTGCACCCCACTGATAAGCGGGTATAAAGGTCACCACGCCGGGTCCGGCATCGAACTCGATGTTGGCTGAGTGTTTATAGGATTTATAATCCTGGGATGTATTTTCCCCATAGGTTGACGTGTATGCATCGCCTGAGTCATAGTCTTCCTGTGACACAAACCCCGGCCCTCTGCCGCCGAGCTTGGTATATTCGGAAGAGAGGACCACTTTAAACGCATCCCCCGGTTTATAGCGCAGCTTTACCCTCCCCGAGCTTCCCACGGCATCCTGGGCGCCATTTGACAAAAAGCCCGCGCGGTCGATATTTACGAATGATACGCGTGTCGCCCAATTATCGCTGATGGGGGCGTTGACCGCTGCTTCCTGCCGCATTAAATCGTATTCGCCATGTTCAAGCGAGACGTAACCTTCGAGCAGTTCGGTGGGGTCCTTGGTTACCACGTTGACCACACCGGCGGTGGCGTTACGACCATAAAGGGTGCCCTGCGGCCCTCTCAGGACCTCGACGCGCTCCAGATCGTAATAGCCCAATGTGCCGGCCTCGGCCCTGAAGTTATAGACACCGTTAAAATTGGTGCTTACGGAGCTCTCTCCCATGCCGGGCGGCAGGTCCGATCCAATACCCCTGATGGCAATGGACGTACCGCGTGCGGCCCCCTGAACCACCAGATTCGGTATATCTTTCAGGGCTTCATCGGCAGATACCAGGCCATAATCCTGAATGTGATCGCCACTGATCGCCGTGACGGAAATAGACGTTTTTTGCAGGTCTTCCGGCGACTTGTCAGCGGTTACGACGACCTCTTCAAGCATGACATCATCGCTGTCGCCTTCTTTTTCCTCAGCACTAAATGCCAGTGAGCTGCATAGTAAGACGCATAAGAATACAATCATCATAAATAATTTTCGTTTCAATTTCCGCATCCGTTTCCTCCTTACCTTACTGTTAAAACCAATTCCCCCTACTCAACAAATCCTCCTTAGCTTGCGGTGAGTAAAAATCCCCCTATTCAAAAAATATCCAATTAAGAAATCGTTAACTTGTGTAGCATTAAACCTTCGAGGCGGCCCCTGTGCGGTTCCGGCGGCGGCATCGATCAGATCGAGATCGGAAAGATCGGCAATCTCTCCCTGAATGACAGTGACATTTTGATTGATGTGGTTTGCAGTGGGATAAAGTTCTTGTTTGCGCCGGTGGGTAATGAAGAGATAGCCGCCGTTGGCTACAAAACGTTTGGAGGTCGCTATGCCGTTGTCACAGCTTCTCCCGACTATCGGAGCTATTTTTTTTGTGAGCTTTTGTAACATACCGCTCGTTTGTTGCATAAAGATGGTTTATTTGGAACTAACGGTTTCAATAGATGGCAAGTAGCATGCCAATAGAAAAGGGGGCCCTGAAAATCGTGTGGTTTCCCGTTACATGGGGATTTGCTGAAAAAAGAGGGATTTTGGCTCATTTGCTCAGCCTCCTGCAAGGTCACATCATATTGCGGTTCCCACCATTTGTTGTGAATAATTCGAGCTTTTTCTCCAAAATTGAGCCAAATTAAAAAATTTCTGGTTTGGGGGCTCTGTTTTGGATTAAAATTTCAATCCTCGGCATACTCAACACATTCCTTAGGTAAAAATTCTGATTTTCAAATGAGTAGGCCACCAATTATTGCGGGATTCACCGCGTGCGTTGGGTGAATAAGGTTTGAATTGTGCCAATAGTATAGTGATGTTGGTGCTTTACGGCATAAAAGGACGATGACGAGTCATTGTTTGGTAGTGTCCATCTATTCCCTCTCCCTTGAGGGAGAGGGTCAGTGTGAGGGTGCAAGGCTTTGAAATTACACCCCTCATCCGCGCAACCCGGACATGGGTAATGTGAAAGCCGGGGAGACCTTCCGGTATGTTGCGATAGTAACCTTGTCTATAACTGATGGACGGAATCCTGACCGATCAATACTTTCCCTTGCCGACAGGGATCCCAAGTTTCTTCATCCTGTTGCGGAGTGTCGCCGGATGAACTCCCAGCTTTTCCGCCGCACCGCCGGGACCGCTCATCTTGCCTTTGGTCATTCTCATCACCTTCTGAATATGCCGGCTGATGACATAGTCAAGGTTCAGCGATTCTTCTGTTTGCGGTTCGGATTGAGCCAGGTCCAGGCACTCGTCACTGCGGACAATGCTGTGGAACGCCAAGGGACGGTTGCGGCTCAATATCAAGGCCCGTTCCACAATATTTTCCAGTTCCCGCACGTTTCCCGGCCAGTCATAGTCAAGGAGCGGCGCGATGGCGTCCGCATGCGCCGGAAGCGGCGAAGCGGTTCCCATCTGAATCGATTTTTTTTCAAGAAAATGGTTCACGAGAAGGGGGATGTCCTCTTTTCGCTCCCGCAAGGGAGGAATCGTGATGGTAAAGACATGCAGCCGATACCACAGATCCGAGCGGAAACGGCCGGTTCTCATCATTTTATCGAGATTCTGATGGGTGGCGGCGATGATCCGTATATTTACATCGAACGTTTCTGTTCCGCCAACCCGCTGGATTGTTTTTTCCTGCAGCACCCGGAGCAATCTGACCTGGGCATTCAGCGGCAGTTCTCCCACTTCATCCAGAAGGACCGTGCCGCCGTCCGCCAACTCCAATATTCCTTTTTTGGTAGAGATCGCGCCGGTGAAAGCGCCCTTTTCGTGCCCGAACAGTTCGTTGTCAATCAGGGTGTCGGGAATTGCGCCGCAATTGATGGGGATAAAAGGACCATCGCGCCGTGGAGAAAGATTGTGGATGAGTTTGGCGATCATCTCCTTTCCGACGCCGGTTTCACCAAGCAGGATCACCGGGCTGTCGACCTGCGCCACCTGCTTCGCCATTTCAGTTACGTTCTTCAGCCCTGTATCGGATCCGATGATTGCGTCCCCGGATGCATATTGCTGCCTTGGTTGGTGCCCGCCGGCTTCGTTGGGCATGCCCCGTTTCATGCGCTTTTTTTCGATCTCCCCGATGAGGTTGAAAGCGATGGACGCAAAGGGTGCCCTCAATTGTGAAAAAAGCGCTAAATGTTCCGGCGTGTAGGGTGCCGGCCCTTTTGAAAGCACCACAACCATTGCAACCAGATCGTCTTTTCCCAGATGAAGGGACATGTGGAAATAGCCCTGCCACTTTCGGTCATGACGAACCACGGAAGGGACGGGTTTTCCCATTTCGCCGATCTCCGCTTCGGGGTTATTGGGGTCAAGTATTTTGGCAATGTCCTGTTTGCTTAACGGAATCACCATGTTGGTCCTTTTGGCGCCATTTTCCGTCGCGACCACAATGGCCTTCAACAGGTTCGACTCCGCATCGTAGTAGGTTAGATGGAGCTCTTCCACCGGAAAAATCTGTTTCAAATAGAGAAGGCCGTCATGAATCGCGCGATACGGATCATGACGCCCCAACAGACGTTCCATCATGTCCGTAAGGAAAGAATTCGTATCCGGAATCATTGTCCATCCCCACTGCAATGAATATCGGAACACATGGCGGGGTTAAACCCCTGCATGACTTGGCTGCCGGAAAGCATCATATATGAACAAAATATCGTCAATTTTTCAAATATGAAAGAAAAATAATCATATGTGCGTATATTCCATAGCGGATAAATGTAACAAGCTGAATATACACATAAATATTTATGGCATGCTTTATGCTGAATGTAGCACAATAACGTTTGTGGCTCAATTTAACTCAACTATCAATTGTCATGAGCCGGCACCACCAGCGGGTGGTTTGCGGCCACACGCAGCTTCATTTTAGTGTCACTAAGCCGCGCTGCCCCGCTTGAAGACCAGACGGGGCAAACTCGCTGCGCTCAAACAGTGCGGGGCGCTGCTCCTTCGCTGCGTCCAAGTGACACTAAAATTCGCTGCTGACATGGCGCAAACCACCCGCTGGTGGTGCCTCCTGCAGCGCTATAACGAAAGCCTGAAGTTGAGTTCATTGAACAGAAAACCAGAGGCATAATGATCATTATCGGAGAAAAAATAAACGGTACCCGCAAGGCGGTGGCTCAGGCTATCCGCGAGCGGGATGCATTTTTTATTCAAGATCTTGCAAAGCAGCAGGCAGAGGCCGGCGCCGACTATCTGGACGTCAACGCCGGCACCGACCCCAAACGCGAACCTGGGGATATGGCTTGGCTGGTGACCAGCATACAGGCGGTCTGCGACACACCGCTGTGCCTGGACAGCGCCAATCCCCAGGCCTTGCGGGCCGGTCTTGGGCTTGTGAAGCATCCTCCCATGATCAATTCGGTGAGCGGGGAAACGTCCCGCATCGAGGGGGTGCTGCCGCTGGCTTTGGAATTTAAAACCGACTTGATTCTGCTGGCCCTGGATGACGAGATCGGGATTCCGGACTCCAGCGCCGGGCGCATGAGAATCTTGGACCGGCTGATAGGCCTTGCCAGGCAAGGCGGGCTTGCCGAACATCAGCTTTTTGTCGATCCTCTGGTGACCGCCATCAGCACCGGCACCGGGAATGCCGGGATCACTTTCGACACCATCCGCAAGATTCGGGAAAAGTACCCGGAATGCCACATCACCAGCGGCCTTTCCAACATCTCTTTCGGCATGCCGCTGCGACCGCTCATCAACCAGACTTTCATGGCCATGTGTGTCCAGGCGGGCATGGACAGCGCCATTTTAAATCCCAACGACCGGGGATTAAAAGCGGTGATGCTGGCGTCCGAAATGCTGATGGGAAAAGACCGGTTCTGCCAGAACTACAGTCAAGCGTTTCGAACGGGACGCATCGGGGATAAAAAAAATGATCAACCGGGAGGAAAATAGATGTCGAATTTGGACCCACTCAAAGAAGCCGTCGTCGAGATGCAGGAAGACAAGGCCCTGTTGCTCACGCAACACTATTTGGACGAAGGCCTGGAACCCGCTTCGCTGTTCGGGGCCTTTCAGGAAGCGCTGATAGAAATCGGCAACCGATTTGAAAAGGAGGTCTACTTTATTCCGGAGTTGATCATGTCCGGTGAGATGATGAAAAAAGCCTCGGAACTGATCAAACCGCACCTGACGGAAAGCGCCGACGGCGAGAAAAAACTTGGCAAGGTTCTGATCGCCACCGTGCAGGGGGACATTCACGATATCGGCAAGAATATCGTCACCATGCTTTTGGAGATCAACGGCTTTGACGTGAAGGACATCGGGGTGGACGTTGCCGGAGACACCATCCTCGACGAGGCCGAGGCCTTCGGCGCGGATATTATCGGCTTGAGCGGCCTTCTAACCCTGGCATTCGATCCCATGAAGGAAGTTCTGGAGCTTTTGAACGAAAGGGGCCTTCGCAACAAGTACAAGGTCCTCATCGGCGGCGGCCAGATGGATGAG
>JASFGJ010000041.1:0-13036 GCA_050123815.1 Desulfobacteraceae bacterium | reverse complement strand
CCGGCGAGTCCAGGTGCTTGCCTTGCTTGGCCAGTTTGTGGCGGATGATATGGGACGTATAAGCCCAGCGAACGGGTATCCCGGGATAAGCGGCTTTGACCTTGGCGTCGATATTCTTGAAAGATACCTGTGCCGACGCTTCGCTGGAGCCGAAGGCGACTAGTAAAATCCCTACTTTCTTATGCCCTTTATGTCCGTGTCCTCCGGAAGCAAACGCACTTTGTGAAATTAGAAGAAAACCAATTGCCATCACCATCATGCACTATTTGATTGCTTTCATTCTTATTCTCCTTTTTTTATGAACAGTAATTAGTGGTATGGCTTCGACACAATAGCCAAGCCGTTATGGATTGGGTCTGGTCAGCGACGAAGCAGCACTTCGAAGTCGACGCGGTCCTGAAAACGCTTTTGACGTGTACGCCGGGTATCGATGGCCAAATGACAGGACTCGCCAATGGCTGCAGTGGTTTCGGTCCATCGCTGATGCCCCTCGGGGGGCAGCCAGATGCCGGCGCCGCTGCCGGAACTTACGGCGACGGCCAAATTTTCGATGGTCCGTGCCCCTGCGAGCAAACGATTATCCGCTGAGAGTTCTTTTTCACACGCAATCGCCAAATCGCAGCCTTTTTTGGCAATAGCCACGGCAAATTCCGGATGGGACAGGGCCGAAAACGGTGTCATAAACAGGCGCGCAGGACCGAGATCGGCGTAAGGAACCGATGTGCCGTTGGCAAACGGCCAGGGCGGAAGGTTCCAGCGCAGGTTTTCGCCGTCGTCTTTAAAAAGGTGATAGCGGTGACCGGCGTCATTGGACGAGCAAACGGCCACGGCTACCTTATGGCCAAGAGCCGTCTGCGCCACTCGTTCCAATGCGGCATCGGAGTCGGCCGGCGAGGGCAGCAAGTAGAGATGCCGGGCCTCATCGGTGCGCGTTGGCACCTTGCGCAACAAAGCATCCACGGGATGTTCGTTTTTGCCGGGTACAAGGCAATGAAGGTCTAACCTGCCCGGTTGGGGCAGTTCCAGAAAACTTGTCAGGTCTTGGATCGGGCGCATGTTCAGATAGCTGTCATGGCAGTGCTGCGGTCCGCGGTTTGCCATGCAGTGTCGGCGATTCCGGCTCTCCAGCCGGCCGTCCGGTGCCAGCGGCAGGTCGAATAGGAAGACTCGGGAATTGCCGGTTTTGCCCTCCAGCAAGAGATGGCCCTGCGGATCGGAGACACACGACAGGGCCTGACGGCAATCCAAGGTCCGATCGATACCCGTGCGATTGCACGCCGCCAGGAAGATACCGTTTTCCAGTGCCCTTGCGCGCCACAGTTCGAGAGGGTTCAGGCCCGTCGGCGGCCAATTTGCCGGGACAAGCAGCAGGTCCGCACCCCGCAGGGCGGTAATGCGGGGCATCAATCCATAATAGGTGTCCGAACAGATCAGCACGCCCACGCGCCCCCACGGGGTATCGAAGGTGTTGTCCTGTTGCGGATTTCCCGGGCATGCCCAGCGGCTTTCGGCGTTGATTTTGTGGTATCGGCACACCTGCCTGCCTTGGGGATCGACCGCCACAACGGCGTTGGTGAAAATGCCGGTGTCGTTGGCCGTCAGTGCCAGACCGATGCAGATGTAAGCGCCGTAGGATCGGGCCAGTTCGCTTACGGCGGTCAGGGTCGGGCCATCGGTCTGTTCCGCAAAAGGGGCAATGGCCTCCCGGCTGTCAAAAGAATAACCGGATACGGCCATCTCCGGCGCCACAATGAGCTGTGCGCCGGCCTTGCCCGCCCGACCGATCGAATCCAGCAGGGCCCGGCGATTGACTTGCGGTTGTGCGTGCTTCACATCGAGGTGAATCAGCGCCAGACGCAACGCGTTCATTGCAGCCCACCGGCATATTGGCGTGGAGTGGGTGTCAAGGTTACGGATTCGGGAATGACGGATAGCGCGCTGTGGATGTGATCCCCGAAAAGATCGATGATGGCTTTTCGCGCGCCAAGCCCCTCGGTCTCCAGAACCACCTCCAATTCCCGGGCCTCGAATGCGCTTTTCCAGGAGTCTTCGGGACCGGCAAGATCTTCTTCGAAATGGACGCCGGCCACCAGCATGAAGGGCACCAGACGGACACGCCGGAATCCGGCGGCCTTGATTCGTTCGATAAGCCGATCCCGCCCCGGATAGTCTTCCTCCACCATTCCCCCGAAGGCGCGTTTGCCGTACACCTGCCTGAGCCGTTGATAGAAAGCGGTGTAGACCGTCCAAATGCAATGGTCGGTGCCATGGCCCACCAGCACTACGGCCTCTTGCGCGTTTTTGGCAAAGACCGGCGCCAGCGCCTGTGCAACCGTCTCATGGTCGTGCTGACTGCAGAGCAGCGAATGCCCCACGCTGACGCGGCAATGGGTGTTTTGCACCTCATGGACCAGACGATGGAATTCATGGCCGCACATCATGTGAAAGGATTGGACCACGGCCCATGGATGGCCCAGGCCGGCCAGCGCCTCGATGACCGCCTGCGGCGGTTTGGTGTCGATTCGGCGCTTTTTCATGTGGCTGCGGACGATCCGGGACGTAAAGGCCCAATGGATCTCATGGCCTTTGAAACGGGCTTTTAACTGCCGGTCCGCCTGCTCATAAACCGAGCGGGCGCGGCTGGTGGTGCCGAAGGCTGCGATGACAATGGGCGGATTCATAAGGGTTGCCTCCTTGGGTTGTTTTCCACGTTAATTCGGACTGGTTTCCAAAAGAGCCTGGTACAGGTCGCAGACCAGTCCTGGATTTTCGTTTCGGTTGTAATGCAGCCGGCTGGGGCAGTCGCCGGGGCAACTTCCTTGAAGACCGCATCCGTCGCACCGGGCATTGCGGGGGGAGCAATTTGACAGCGATCCGAGCGTGTCGAGCGCCGGTTCCCATACCGTGCCGGCGGCATATCGCGGATCCCCCATGGTTTGGCCGCACGGAAAGAGTTTTCCCATGGGATTCACCGCCACGCTTTGGGCACGGCAGGCATGGCAGAAAGCGGAGATATTGCTTCCGGCGTTGCTGACCAGATCGCGTTCGCGCAATCGAATGGGAACCTGCCTGCGTGCATTTACTGCATCCAATGTCGCGACCATTTTTTGCAGGCCGGTTTTTAACGCATGCGCCTCTGCCGGCAGGACCGCGGAAGCGATTCGGCTGCGACCCTTTCTGACCAGCAAATCCAGCCCGATGCCACGGGCGCGTGAAAAGCCGGCCACGGCCAGAACCAACTGGTCCAACCTTGCCGCGTTGGCTTGCGTAACCACAGTAGTGATTCTAAAAGGGATGCCGGCGCTCTCCAGAAGTCCGAGCCCCCTGAACGTCTCCGCCGCCATGCCACGCTGCTGCTGTTGCACCGCAGGCGGGCCGTCCACACTCACACCGACCTGGAAGCGGTGTGTTTTGAACAATTCCAGCAGTGGCGGTGGCAATTCAATGCCATTGGTCTGAATGCCGATGCTGCGGCAGCGACCCGTCTTGCGAGCCATATCGGCCGCTTGTGCGATCAACTCCGGCACCAGGGTCGGTTCGCCGCCGGTGAGCTGGAGATGAAACCCCTGGTCGTGGTCCGCAGCCATGGCGATCGCCTTTTGCAAGACGTCACCCGTCATGTCTTCGATGGATGCCGGGTTGCCGTTGTAGCAGTACCGGCATTGCAGCTGACATCGCGTTGTCAGCGCAAGTATGAGATAGCGTATCATCCTGGTGTCTGCAGCAAGCCCCAAAAAAAATCCCGAATCGTCGACACGATTCGGGATGTCCCTTTTTTATCCAGCGTGCATCGAAAGCCGGTCGGTCCGGGCAACAGGCGTTCGCATGGCTCAGGCAGGTCTTCTGACTCTCGGATCTATCTACCGGCTGCGCCTTCCCGGCAATCGTGCCAGTGGCATTGTGCAGCTTTCGTCCCCGATCACAGCGGCGGGCCCGTCCCCGAATTTCACGGGGTTCCCTGTAAGATGGCGGCAGTCGCTTTTGTCTTGCGAGATGCCCCATCGCACCTGAACCGACATATGATTTGGGCAAAACTATCGACATGGGATCTGTTTGTCAACCATCATGACGGTCTGACGGCAATTCTCGATGAGTGCGATTCCTTACAATTATTACGGTCTTTCCAACCGTTGCATGAAACAAATTCCGCGTTAGTGGGCGTTGTGGGAGCGGCGTCTCGCCGCGACATGTCCCTTGCATGGCTTAAATGTCGCGGCAAGGCGCCGCTCCCACACGAAATCATGTTCACCGGGAATTGCCGATCAAGCGCTTCGAGCAAGAAGAAAAATCGATGGTCAGGATTTCGCCTGGATTTTTCTGATCCGGTGTTCCACTTTGCGGACATAGGCCCGGATATCGCATTTGCGCTCCAGGCCGCCGGCTGCCATGTAGCGGACCTTGCCGAAGATCGGGCGTTCAGGCCAGGCGCGATCGTGCTTGCCGAAGATCCAGGCCACGCCGGCGTAAGAATTGGGATCGCGGCCGTCCAAAAAGTACTTGTTGTTGATGGCAAGGGCCGTCTCAAATGCTTTTTCGGGGCTGCCGGACCACTCCAGGATCTTTTTGCCCCAATACATGCGCATGTAGTTGTGCATGAACCCGGTGTGTTTCATCTCCCGCATGGCCGCATTCCAATACGGGTCATGGGTCCGGGCGGCTTCGAGCTCTCCCCGCGTGTATATCGCCGGCCGCGCGTCCTCGGCATGGTCTGCCAAGGTCTTGCGGGCCCACTGCGGCAGGCAGGTGTAGCGGTCGTAGTCAGGTGTGCAGCGCACGAAATTGGCTGCCAATTCACGTCGAACGATCAGTTCTTCCAGATAGGCCTCGCGGTCGATGCGCCGCCCGTTGCGCGCCCGGTGCACCTGTAGCGCCACATAGACCGGCGATATCTGGCCGAAGTGCAGGTAGGGGCTCATGTGGGAGATGTCGTCGGTCTGGGGCTGATTGCCGTGGGCCTCATACCGGCTCAAACGATTACGGATAAACGCGCGGAGTCGCTTTTTGGCTTCCCGGCAGCCGCCTTTGAAAAGCGTTGACACCGGGGGCACCGTGCGGTCGATGGCAAGGCCCGCCAGAACCTGGTCGATATTGTCCATATCGCGTCCGCCCATCTTAAAATGCAGCGACGTTTGGCGGGGTTTTGCGGCCCTGCCAAGTTTAAGATAGTCGTCCAGATGCTTTGTGATCCGCGGACGCAGCGTGCGGGCGGCGTATTCGGCCTTGTCGGATGCCACGGCCAACGGCACCGTCACATCGCCTTCCACCGCCAGCACACGACATGCGGCTCTGGTTGCCACGGTTTTGCGCCATTGGCGCTGGTGGCGGGTATAGCCCACATCGCATACCATCAGGGCGGCGCGATGCCCGAGCGCGAGTGCGACCTTGGCCGGTTCGCCCAGGCGCACCACCAGTTGGATGCCTTTGCGGCGCAGTGCGGTTTGCGCATCCTGCAGCCCTTCCAGCATGAATCGATAGTGCCGCAGGTTCGCTTCGGGATAGGTGTCGGTAAGGCCAAAAGCAACCAGAACGGGGCGTTTCAGCCGGTTGGCTTCGCCGATGGCGACATCCAGGGCCGGGTTGTGTTCGGCGCGTTGGGACTGCTGCATCCAGTAGAGCACATAGTCGCCCGTGACAACCGCTTTGTCGTTTATGGAGCGAATCCTGGTTTGGGCGACCGCCATCGACACCTCTGTTGCATTGCTGCATTGAAATCCCAATGTCAAAGCCCAAATGTCAAATGAATGTATTCTATCGATTTTATATTAAATCGGTCCTTATCCACCATTTGTCATTTGGTATTTTTGTCGAAATAATTACCGAAATGATGTGTCACCCATTTCTAGGACACAACACTATCAGCCGGTACCGTCGTATCGTTTACAATTTACAGGTCACCGTTTTGTCCGGCTCAAATACTTCCGGCCCCTTTAGCACGCGTTTGCCGGTGCGCCGGGCAAGGGTTTTGAGCATGCCTTCAAACAGCCACTTGTGGGCTGGAAACAGGGTGTACCAGTAGACAATGCCGGCCAGTCCGCGTGGAAGAAAGCGCGCGACCATCTCCAGGACGACCCGATCTGCGCCTTGCGGCCGGATGTTGAATTCAAGCAGGGCGTCGCCCGGTGTTTTCATTTCGGCCAGCAGCAGCATTCGGTTTGGGGGCTCCAGGGCGATCACGCGCCAGAAATCGAGGCCGTCACCGACGCGCAGATCCACGGGATCACGCCGTCCCCGGCGCAGCCCGGGACCGCCCACGGCCCGGTCCACCATACCCCGCAGCCGCCACAGCGGCTGGGCGAAATACCAGCCATTGCGCCCGCCGATCTGTTGCAGCGTTTCCCAGATGCTGTCGGCGGTGGCTTCAAGTACAATGCGATGGGCTTCGCTGAGGATCGTGCCGCCGGCATAATCGGCATCCCCGCAAGTGGCCCATTCCGGCGGCTGGGAGCCGCCGCCGTCAAACCAGCAGGTGTCGACCGTTTCCTGGCGGATTCGATCCAGGGCCGTTCGAATGGTCTGACGGCTGTCGATCAGACCCACCGGAACCATGGAGCGGATGCGGTTGTCCCGGCAGATGACCGGAATGCTCAGACCCTCGGCCAGCGGTTGCGCAATGGAGGCCGGCACAGGCGTCACCAGATGCACCCACTTGGCGCTCAGCCACGGCGTCAGAAGCGGTACCGGAATGATCCACCGTTTTTTCAGCCCCGCCTCTTCGGCATAAATCCGGATCAGATCGCGGTAGGTCACTATTTCGGTTCCGCCGATATCCAGGGTCTGGCCGACGGTCTGCGGGGCGAAAAGGGCGCCTTGCAGATAGTCCAGCACATTGCGTATCGATATGGGTTGACAGGGGGTGCTGACCCAGCGCGGGGTGATCATGACCGGCAGCCGGTCGACCAGGTAGCGCAGCATCTCGAACGAGGCGCTGCCGGCGCCCAGAATCATCGCCGCCCGCAGATTGGTGACCGGAACGGATGATTCCATCAGGATGCGCTCCACCTCGTGTCGCGATTTGAGATGTTTGCTAAGGGCCTCGTGATCCTGCTCCCCCAATCCGCCCAGGTAGATGATGCGGGTCAGCTGGTTTGCCTGGGCGGCGGCCACCATGTTTTGGGCCGCCGTGCGATCGGCCCGGGCGAACATGCCTTTGGCCGCATTCATGGAGTGTATCAGGTAGTAGGCCGCGCCGCAGCCCTGTGCCGCACGGACAAACGCCTCTCTGTCCAGTGCATCGCCGGCGGCGATTTCGATGTTGGGATGGCGCCCCCAGGGTCGGCATAGCAGACGCTCGGGCGAGCGGGCCATGGCGCGAATGGTATGCCCGGCTTCCAGCAGGCGCGGAATCAGACGTCCGCCCACATAGCCGGTGCCTCCTGTTATCAGGATGGGTTTGTCGGCCATCGTTTTATCGCATTCCTAAACATGGTTGCGCAGCTTCAAGTCGATCGGGTGCGGCGTCAAATAGGTCTGCTGTTCGAGATAGGGTTGATCATATTTGCGCACGTAATGTTTAAACAGGGTCAAGGGCACCACCAGGGGCACCAGCGATAGCTTGTAGTGCTCCATGACTTCCAACAGCTCCTGCTTTTCATCCCCTGTCAGCTGCTTTCGAAAGTATCCAAGCATGTGCATCATGACATTGAAGTGTTTCTTGACCGTCGTCTTCAGGCGCAGCGCCGCCAGTAAAAGCTTCTCGTATTCGAGATAGAGCAGCGCGCACCCCATTCGCTTGCCGCCCGCCACCATGGCGCCCATCTGTTTCAAATGGCGGGGACTGTGGGCCATCAGCACCAGCTTGTTGCGGGAGTGGAAATCCACCACGTTGCCGACACACAAGCGCCGGGAATGCATGTCCCGCCAGTTCTTGAGGGTAAAAATCTGATCGATGAAATTCTCGCGGATCAGAGGGCTTCGCAGCCGCCCGTCATCTTCAACAGGAATCAGGGGAAAATGATCCATGAAGGCTCTGGCAAAGATCCCGACGCCCTTTTTCTGAGGCATGCCTTTTTTGCCGTATACCTTTACCCGGATCATCCCGCTGCTGGGGGAATCGCTTTTGAAGATAAAGCCGCACAGATGCTCCTTCTCCAGCGCTTTCAAACGCTCTGCGGCCCACTTTTTCATGCGGTCGGTGTGGTCGATGCCCGTCTTGGTGGTGACCAGCTGCGGGTTGGCCGGATCGCCAACCAGCCGGAGGGTCTCCCGGGGCGTGCCCAGTCCGATTTCGACCTCCGGACACACCGGTGTCCATTCCACGTACTGCCCCAAGGTGTCGGTCAGGTAACGATCGTGCCGGTGGCCGCCATTCCAGCGGACATTGTTGCCCAGAAGGCAGGAACTGATTCCGATTTTAATTTTTTCGGACATGGCACATCTCCTTTCGGTTTCAGCGGAGCAGCGGTATGCGTCGGAATGAGTGGGTAACGTGCAGAACAGATCCTTTTCGATCGCGGCTTGAGTGGATCCAGGTTAAAACTGTAAAATAAATCTATCCGCAGGTCAAACAGTGATATATCTCGTTTCGATAAGAGTGTTTTTGCATTGTGGTCCGTTAATCTATTTCACCGCAACGAGATCCTGTCACGTCTTGTGCCTTAACGTCCTGTGCGACCGGCATGCATCACAAAAAGCGTGGAACAGCGCCTGCATGTCTTCACGATCTTCCAGCATCCATTCCGGGTGCCATTGAGTCCCCACGACCCATCGATCGTCCTTGGATTCGACCGCTTCGATAATGCCGTCGCTTGAGCGTGCGACCACCGACAATCCGACGCCTACGCGATCGATGGCCTGATGGTGCAGGCTGTTGACCGTCATCCGGGTTTGGCCGCAAATTGCGGCGATTCGGCTGTCGGGGTCGATTTGGATCGGGTGGGCGAGATGGCTCGGTCCATGGTCGGGATACTGGTCGTGTTTTTGGGCATTGGGCAGTTGGGTTGCGATATCCTGAAAGAGGCTGCCGCCCGCGGCGACGTTGAGCACCTGAATGCCTCGGCAAATGGCGAATATAGGCGTTTTGTCCGCCAGTGCCCGCTTGGCCAGGGGCAGTTCCACTGCATCGCGGGCGGGTGCTACTTGTCGCAGCCCCGGCTGGTCGGTCTGGCCGAAGTGAGACGGCGCGATATCCGGCCCACCGATCAGTAGCAGGCCATGGGCCATCGCCATCAATGCGTCGATCGTCTCCTGGTCGCTTGTTATAGGAATTATCAGCGGGACGGCCCCTGCATGGACCAATCCGTTGATATAACTTGCCGGCACGGCCGAAGCCTGCTTGCCCAACAGGTCATCGCAAGTGTGGTCGTAAGCGGGCATGGCGACGACGATCTGCTGCCGTTTTTTTCGAGGGCTGGTGTGAGTATCTGCTGCTGTCATTGATCCTCTTGTCCGTTCTATGACTGAATGTAAACTTGGCACATTGCCAGTACCGCTGCAAAGAGCGGCCGCGAAGAGGTATACCATTGCGTTTCATAAGGATTCAATTCTTTTAATCCGCATCAGCCGTCGGGGTGGCGACCGGGATGATTGCCCCGGTAACTTTACGCGAATGATACGGCCCGCGCGTGAAGGCTGGACTCGGCGCGGACCACAGCCTCCAGCAGGCCTTTGGGGAGTTGAAATTTAACTATTGACAATGGCCACCAAATCTATTGTATTAGATTGTTTTATTTGAGGGTTGTTCATTCGATAGCAAAGACAAAGATGCCCTGCCGAGGATTCAGATTCTGGTAAGCTCTGATATTGCGAAACATCTCTCTGAAACTTGATTGGAGCAATAGATCACATGGCACTATCCATTAACGAAGTGGCTGAACGGTTGAATTTGCCGGTTGAAACGGTCCATCGATGGGTACGCCAGGGCAAAATTCCGATGCAGCGCCGGGGTGACAGCTACACCATTCGTCCTGAGATGCTTGAGCGGTGGGCCGATGAACACAAGCTCGAGATCCAGGACCGGTCCACGCGTGAAAGCCCCCAAGGGGCTGAAGAGCCCAAGTTTGACAGCATCCTGCAGGCCATGCAGCGCGGTGGGGTGTTTTATGATGTGCAGGGTGCGGATCGCGCTTCGGCCCTGCGGTCTGCGGTGCAGCACATTCCAAATATTGCCGCCGATGCGAGGTCTCTGATTTTTGATAAGCTCCTTGAAAGGGAACTGCTGGCCTCCACCGGGATCGGGCACGGCATCGCTCTGCCCCATCCGCGCTCCCATCTGGACGTTGTCCTCGAATCGCCCCAGATCACTACGTGTTTTCTGAGCCGTCCCGTGCCATACGATGCCATCGATGCGCAACCGGTTCAGGTGCTGATGGTGCTGTTGAGCCAGACAACCAAGCAGCATCTGGTCATGTTGTCCAAGCTCTCTTTTTTTCTTCGCGACCCGGCCTTTCGAAGTCAACTGTCAACCAAACCGTCCCGATCTGAAATTTTTGATAAAATTGCAGAACTGGAATCCAAACGGGAATAAGGGCTGTCCAAGTGAATATTTCCCAATGGTTCGGGATAGTCAAACTCAAATGGGCCATCTTTCGTTCCGATAACCGCCTGACGGTCATTGCGCTCGCAGGGTTTGTCGGCTGCTGCAGCGGTCTGGCGGCCGTGGCGTTGAACAATGCCTTACACTTCCTTCGCCATCTGGCCCATGTGATGCACCCCTACTGGTGGGCCTTTTTATTGCCGGCCGTTGGGGCGACGTTGTCCGCGCTTTTTCTCAACACACTGTTGAAAGAGCGCGCCGGCCACGGTGTGCCGGAAGTGGTCTATGCCGTATCGCGTTATGGGGGACTGCTTCGGTTTCGATCCAGTTTTTCGCGGCTGATTTCGAGCTGCCTGACCATCGGCAGCGGCGGGTCGGCCGGACCCGAGGCGCCGGTGGTGATGAGCGGTGCGGCACTGGGCTCCAACATCGCCAAGTGGTTTTCTTTGGCCGAACGGCAGCGCATTACCCTGGTGGGGTGTGGCGCTGCCGGCGCCATCGGCGCCATCTTCAATGCCCCCATCGCCGGTTTGGTCTTTACCGTAGAAGTGATCCTGGGCGAGTGGCGGGCGTTTAACATCATCCCCATCGCCATTGCCTCGGTGGCCGGTACCGAAGTCAGCCGACTGCTTCAGGGCAATCAGATCGCCTTTGGGGATCAGGCGTTCAACATCGGACTGCCGGACATCGGGGCCAGTTTCGGGATCGTTCTGTTTGCCACCGTGGTATCCGTGGTTTTCAGTCGCCTGCTGCGATCGATGCACCACGTGGCCAACGATACGCCACTGCCGCAATGGCTGCGTCCGGCTGTAGGTGGGCTGGCGGTGGGAATCATCGGTATCTATCTGCCCCTGGTGCTGGGCGAGGGCTACGACTCCATCCTGAGTATGATCCAAAGCGGCTTCACTCCGGGTCTGACCATTGTCGTCATAGCCGTGTTGGCCAAGATGATCGCCACTGCGCTCACCCTGGGCTGGGGCGGTTCCGGCGGTATTTTTGCGCCCAGCCTGATGGTGGGCAGCCTGTTGGGGCTGGTTTACTACCGCCTGCTGATATGGGTGGTGCCCGCCGAGGCGTTGGCGGCAGAGGGCTGTTTCGCCCTGTTGGGCATGGCGGGATTGATCAGCGGTATCCTGCAGGCGCCGCTGACCGCCATCTTCCTGGTGGTGGAGATCACCGGAAGTTATGAGGTCATTTTGCCGTTGATCATTGTGTCTGCTTTGACCTCGACCTTTTGTCACTATATCGAGCCGGGATCCTTCTACCTGCGCGACCTGATCGAAAAGGGGCAGTACATGAGGCCCGGCACCGATGCGCGCGTTCTGTCCGATTTATCGGTGCGGGAGCTGGTGGAGACCGACTATTTCGCGGTCCCCGGCAACATGCTGCTCAAGGATTTTATCGATGTGATCACGCATTCCCAGAAGTACTTGTTTCCCGTGGAGGATCACACCGATTCGCGCTATCTGGGAATGATCTTTGTCGATCGCATCCGGCCCTATTTGTATGATTCGCAGATGCATACCATGTTGATGACCGAGCAGGTCATGGAGATCAACGTGCCTCAGGTCGATCCGGACGACGAGCTGTCCGATGTTTTAAACATCATGGAGAATTCCCGGCTGAGCAGTCTGCCAGTAGTGGAAAACGGCCGCTTCGTGGGGATGTTGTCCAAATCGGTATTGCTGGACTATTATCGCAAAGAGTTGATTGTGCAGACGGGGGTGTGAGGATAGTTTAAAGTTTAAACTTTAAACTGGCATAGTTAACAAGCCGTCACGGAAAAGAAACGCAGGACCCCTGTATTTTGGTTATAGTTACGTAATTTGCTTATAAAGGAGCAACCAATGGAAGAGCGTTTATTGCATGTATTCAGAAATACCCCCCTGGGGCGCGAGACCTTGCTTCAGTCGCTCTATTTTTGCAGCACCCTGAATGTCGGTCTGCATATTTACGTGCCGCAAGCCACTCAGTTTCTCATGTATTTCGAACATGACGCCGTGCAGGTGGATCTGGACAAATCCTATCTGACGTCCCACGATACGGCTGTGGCCCACGCGAGCGCACTGGCCGAAGAGGCGGGCCTGAAGCCCAATTTTTTGATTCCCAAAAATTTCACCGCCTCGCAGTTGCCCGACATACCAACCAATTTCAGCTACATGTGCTGCCCGCGCAGCATCACCGATCTCTCCTCCAAAATCGGACTGGGCTATATCGGCCCCAAAGTGCGCCGTATCACCAAATCCTCCAGCTTTCCGGTGCTGCTAACCAGCGCCGTGTTCAAGGCCTGGAAGAGCCTGGCGGTCTTCTACGGCGGTTCCCAGAATGCCAACAATGCCCTGAGCTGGGGCCTGCATCTGGCCAAAACGTCCGGGTTTGACGTGGATATCGTGACGCACACCGAGGGACGATCGGATGATTATTTCAATCAACAACTAGAGTCCGCCGGCTTGCTTGAACCGGTCAAACAGCAAGTGCGCAACTGGCACAAGATCCGCAAGGGGAAGTTCGAGGAGCATCTGTATCGGGTGCCCCACGACGCCCTGCTGATAGTGGGCGCTTACG
>JASFGJ010000040.1:0-13146 GCA_050123815.1 Desulfobacteraceae bacterium | reverse complement strand
GAAAGCGCTTCGATTTGTTTCAGCAATTTGCCCACCTGGGTTGCCGACCGTGCGATTTGCCGTTTTTGGTGAGGTGTGATTGATCCGGGATCATCAGCCTCCATTTTTGAGAGCTTTTTAAATTTATTTAGCTTTTTTTCGATCTCGTACATCGTGCGTTTGGCTCGATCGGCATCTGAAGTCATCTTCGCTCCTTTGTCTGCCACCGGTTCCAGGTTCCCCAAGGTTCCGAGAAGATGGATGATGGATTACTCCTCCTTAAGCTCATCGCAGGCTTGCTTTGCCACCTTTTTTGCGTTTTCCGTGAACTTTTTGCATGCGCTCGATTGCACGTTGCTTATTGCCATAGCGATGGGCTTAGCCGCTTCTGTGATTGCATCTTGCGCCACCTGGTATTGCTCGGCATAAGCACTATCGGACATTGCCGATGAGGTGGGACTTTCCACGCCACTTTTATAACCGTCTGCGATGGTGTTTGACATGTCGTGCCTCCTAACATTGCATTAAATGCTCTCAATTGATTTTACGGATTTTGATATAAACACGCAATTGGGTCCTGTCTTGCCGGCTACCCTTTTTCCAGGGAGTTGCTGTTCTTTGTCTATGATGGCTGCTGCGGCGCATCCTGTCAGGCAGGTCGCGCCGCAGCTTTTCAGGCGCATCAACAGATTCCTGTTTTAGGAAGAACACCTGATCCGTAGAATGATTAACCACTGGTGTAGCTCTTGGTGGCCAGTTTGGAGATCTCTTTGTTGTTGTTGGTCAGACAGCTCGAGTAAACGCTTGCGCCTGTTACAACGGTGTTGCATTCGGCTGATGCTTTCAGAAAGTCAGCCGTTTTTTGAGACTCTGCTTGCATCGATGCAACAGTGTCGTTCAAGTCCGTGTTGTTGGAACCGCTGATCTTGTTGAAGCTCTGTTGTCCATTGTTTTGTACTGCAGCCATAATGTCCTCCTCTTCTAATATTTGTTGAATTTCGGGTTGTATTGCCTTTAAAAATCACCTTATTATAGATAATCGCTATGGCTGCCGCCTGTGCCACACATTTGGCTGTACCGGTGAATTAGGCCTCAACCTCATCGACAGCCTTACTGGTATCGATTTCGCCGGTGGCGTCATCGGTTACCGCGTCGGCGGCTTCTATACCCTCCTGGCCGAATACACCGGAGGCCAGTATTTCAACCACATCGGCCTGGGCATCGGGTGACATCTGATCGAAGATCTCCATGAAAGTATCCACCGGATTGCTTTCAGCAGCTTCAGGCGCTGTGCCGTCTCCCAGTTCCTCGGACATGCCCTCGGCTACCTCCTCGGTGTCGAGATCCGATGCAGCATCGCTGTCTTTATCGCTTGCAGCGGCTGTGTCCTTGCCCGGGACAGCCTCGCCCTGGTCGTCGTCAGGCTTTCCAGCTTCACCACCGCCAAGCTTTCCGATGATCTCCTCTAGGATGGCGGCCAGCTCTTCCAGGCTTGCCAGCAGATCTTCGTTTCCTCCGGATGCGCTGCCCTCCTCTGCCTCTCCGCCCTGGGTTGCATCCTCACCCTGGGTTGCATCCTCACCCTGGGTTGCATCTTCCCCCTCGGAGACGTCTTTGTCCTGGGTAGCGTTCTCACCTTGGGTGCTATCAACGGCATCGGCCCCTTGATTCGTCTCACCTTCGGTGCCCTCAATCTGGGCCATGACGTCATCGATAAAACCCGGTTGGAGCTCTTCGATGGCCATCAAGCCGTCGGCGATACCCTCTTTCATCTCCTCAATTTCTGAGTCCACCGGCTTGCCGCTCTCTTCCCCATCGTCGGTTTCATCAATCTTGTCGGTGTCGGGACCCTCCTGCTCTTCTGCACTGTAATCGCTTTCAGTCCCTTCCATATCTTTAGTGGACTGCTCTTCGGATACAGACTCGGCGCTTGAATCACCGTTGGCGTTGGCCGTCGCCGTAGCGTTTGCGGATATGTTTATGGTCAATGATCCTTTCCCAGGATCCACACTGAATTCCTCGGTTCCGGACGGACTCTCACCAACATTAGATACGCTATCAATTGCTGACATGATAATTCTCCTTTGATAGTTTGCGATAAATCGTCGGTTAAAAGTTATATATCTCCATCACCGCCCTGTTTAATAATGTTCACTGAACCGAAATTCAGTCATCATTGGTATTAGCAGAGGTCGCTGGTCCCCCGCTTCTGAACTTGGTTTTCCCTCCTTTCTTTTTGTCTTTTTGCCGTAAAATAGTGTATGGTTGACAACTTTTCCATTTATGGACTTCATTTACCATAAAGGTGGATACAAACCGGTGTCCGCAACACTAATTTTGATCCGTACCCAAGAACCATTACTATAATCGGCCGTTATTTCAGTTTATTACAACTCCAACAGTCGGGTTATTTGGGTCAAAGGGTGGTTTGGCCTGGGCAAACCACCCTTGCAACCCCACTTTAACCATAGCCGCTTTTAATTTTAAGCATCCAGAGTTACAGGTTCAGCAGCCTCGGCCACTTCGCCACTATCGGCTTCCGCTGTCTCTCCGACCTCGCCCTGAGTTTCACTGACTACCGTCTCAGCAGCTTCGACACCCTCTTCACCGAATGCGCCGGAGGCTAAAATTCCGACAACTTCGTCCTGAGCTTCGGGTGACATTTGCTCGAAGATCTCCATGAAGGTGTCTACCGGGGAAGTTTCAGATGCTTCAGCTACTTCTCCGTCACCGACCTCTTCGGTCAATCCTTCGGCCACGTCCTCGGTATCAGGCGCCGCTTCCTCCGCTACATCTTCGGCGTCCTTGGCATCAACGTCAGTGGCTTCTTCGGCCTCTCCAGCTTCGGCCTCTCCAGCTTCGGCCTCTCCAGCTTCGGCCTCTCCAGCTTCGGCCTCTCCAGCCTCGGCCTCTCCAGCCTCACCCTCTCCAGCTACAGGGGCTTCAGTCTCTCCCTCTCCGGCGACGGGGGCTTCAGTCTCTCCTTCTCCGGCGACAGGGGCTTCGGTTTCACCACCGCCCAGCATACCAATGATCTCTTCTAGTTTGGTAGCCAGCTCTTCAAGGCCTGCGAGCAATTCGTTTCCTCCACCGCCTTCACCAGGTTCCGTGGCTTCAGCGGCTTCACCAGCTTCACCAGCTTCAGCGGCTTCAGCGCCTTCGGATGGTTCACCGGTTGCTTCGGCGCCTTCGGATGGTTCACCGGTCGCTTCCGCAGCCTTCATCTCTTCGCCTTCACCTTCACCACCTTCGATCATTGCCATAACGTCATCGATGAAGCCCGGCTCCATTTCCTCAATGGCCATCAGGCCGTCGGCGATACCCTCTTTTAAAGTCTCGATCTCATCGTTTAAAGCCTCGCCGGTCTCTTCACCGCCTTCAGCCTCGCCAGCCTCTTCACCGCCTTCTGCCTCGCCAGCTTCCTCACCGCCTTCAGCCTCACCGGCCTCTTCCGCGCCTTCTGCCTCGGCCGCCTCTTCAGTGCCTTCAGCCTCACCGGCTTCACCGGCCTCACCCGCATCCGGACCCTCTGGTCCTTCGGGGCTATAATCGGCTTCCGCACCTTCCATATCTTTGGTGGATTGCTCCTCAGCACCGGGCGCGGCAGCAGATTCCGAATCGCCTGAGGCATCAGCCTCCGCATCGGCAAACGCACTGACGGTTATGTTCATTGAGCCTTCACCCAAGTCAACGTTGAAAGATTCGCTCCCTCCCCCACTGTCAATACTATCAATTGATGACATGATTTTACTCCTTTCCCAATTAAGTGTTAAAATACAAATACGGTTCCATCACCCTCACATATATGAATAGCTGGACCCACCATTGAGCATTGGTGCCACCCGCCGGCAAAGCAGGTCGCTGGATCTCCAGCCTTGCCTTTCCCATCGCTCTTTCACGAATCTTAATCATTGCACCTAATCCTTTATATAAAGCTTCGTTCCAGTGGGCTTTGCGTTTTAACCGGTTAGCTTTGACAATCCGGATCGAAAACGCTGTTTTCAGCTTAGAGTCTTGTGTATCATTGGGGCGGATACAATCCGGTATCCGCGATAACTCTTATTTAAAATCTGGACACTTTCTTCAACAAACTGATATATTACGGTTTTTTCTAGGCTTTGCCATTTCTATATTTTACCCGACCAAATACTTTTCTACGAGACTTAACCGGATACTACTTGGTTTCCATTTGGAAGAAGGTGAGCGTTCTGTTTTAAGATGGTCTTTACGGGAACGGGCTCCAACCCGGTTGGGTCTGAAGGGTATAAATCAACCAGGGAAGTGGAAATTGTTATTCTACAAGCCGCAGCATCATTTTAACGCCGCACAAAAAAGATGACATGCGACAAACCCGATCCTCAAGATTACTGGGAGCAGGTATCATGGCGATAGGTACAAATGGGTAACCGTTTGACTTTTTTAACTTCTAATGTCGACCGACAATGTACAGGTAAATTTTATTGCGGTACATATCATCCACCACTATTTCTTCGGCCGGTATCCAATGGGGAATAGCGAAAGTGTGGGATACCACAATGGCGCCTTTTTTCAGTTCGTTCTCAAATTTGTTTCTCAGTTTTACCATGGCCCCGGTGTATAAGTAGCAGACCACCAGATCGGCTTCGTTTAACGGTGTGGTGTAAAAATCTTTGCAAACCAGCTTTAAATTTTCGCAGTCGGTAAACAGGTGACGTACTTGGCTGAACATATAGGGTACGATGGAATTTTCATACCCGATTACATTGCATTGCGCATATTGCTTGGCCAGGGCAAAAGCCAGGGTCCCCCACCCCGATCCCAATTCATAGATATTGCCGTTGATTTTTTTCCGGGCCAACAGGCCCAGCAACCCTTGTTTGGCTTTATCGAGAGTAGGGGCCGGCGTGATCCCGTTTTTGGAGGAATAGTATACAATGGATCCCCCGATAAAAACAAACAGTGCAAGGATGCAGCAGGATATAATGGTTTCTAACATGCGAAAAGGCCGGTCAGCTAAAATTTATTATGTTGGATAGGAGTACTTATCACAATCTTTCAGTCCAATCCACCCTAATGTTGCATAATAAAGAATCCAATCGAAAACCGAACTGTATCGTCCATCGTGGTATCTATCAAGCATCAAACTAGAATAGGGCATACGCTTTTCGATCTTGAATGCGATGATGCGCATGGGCAACGATAAAGGAGGTTCATATGCCAAACATTAAATTGATCGATAATTTTGAACGATGTCCCCTATGTAACAAAATCCTTTTCAGAAAAAAAGGCGGCGGCATGAGGTGCATCAACGGGTGTCAGCAAAATTTTCAAGGCATCGCCTTCAACACCCTTGTTGAACCAACTAAAAATCGCCGTAGAAGCGGAAAAATGGATCCACGGCGTCAAGTATGGCAATAAATTCATGCGGTGTCAAACGTACCAGGCATGCCTTAGCGATGCAAGCTTGGCGCATGGCGACTTCCTGCACCACATCAATAAGGTATATTGGTTGCCAAGTCCCGGATTAAATCCGGATATGGAATATTCGCTTAAAAAAAGGAAAAACTTATGAAGCTGATCATCGTCAACTCACCATACAAAAACGTTTTATTCGATTCCCTGCTCGCAGCGGCGGAAGAATTTGATATCCAGGTCATCGAAGTCAGGCCTGATGATCAATTGCCCCAGCTAGACCAGGATGAACGATATTATCTTTATCGCATCGATGCATCCGCAAAAGGGTTGAAACAGGAGCGGACCTTGTTCGACACTTACCATTGCGTCACCCTGTCGAATCCGAATCGCTATGGTTATAACCAGCTGCAGATGTATTCAGCATTGGGTCTCCCGGTAACACCATTTGAAGTGATTGAAAAATCCACACCAGATAAAGAGATTCATGAAAAGATTGAAAAATTGGGAGGATTTCCCATCATTGTCCGCGCGCCTGATCGAACCTACGGCGGCAAGGGAATCGTCAAAATCGACAGTTATGAAAGTTTTCAAAGCATCAAGGACTTCATCTTTACCAATAACGCCCTGTTAACCATGGCCAAATTTATAAAACACAAATACAAGGGCCGCATTCCGGTTATGGACGGCAATGTGCTGCCGTCCCTTCAGGTCACCGTTCCCGAAAATGACTTCAGAAGCTTAAATCATAAAGACCATATCACGGAAAAGAAATTTTCCAATGCGGTGGTACAGGTTGCCGTGGATGCCGCCAAGGCATACCCATCGAGTTTCATCGGTGTTGACGTTGTGTTTGATGAAAAGGGAAACCCCATGATTCCCGAAGTCAACTACCCGTGGGATTTCGGAAATATTGAAAAATATACCGGTTATCCAGTGGGCCGAAAGGTCGTCGAAGCACTCCGTGATCTGGCCGCGCGTTCGCCCGCAGCGCTTGCCGGCGATTGGCCGTCAAAAGACAAGCGGCCGCAGTTCATCTTGATGAACACCAAGGGCGTGCATGTCAAACTTTTGGAGTTGTTAAAAAAGGCGGCGGCGCTCTATCAATTGCCCATCAGGGAGATCGATCCCAAAGAACCTTTGCCGGAACTGTATTCAGATAGTGGATACCTCCTTTACCGTGTGGATGACGCCGGCTATCAGCAAGAGAAAGAACTTTTCCAAAAGTATGCGATCAGTTCCTTTGGCGATGACTATCCGGTCTATTCCCGGAAAGGCTTTAACCGCAACGACCATCTTGAAAGCCATGGATTTTCTTATGTCCATCGCCGCCTTGTCATCAAAAACACAAAAGATTATCTCAATTCGCTGATCGAAGGAACAGAAAAATTCCCTGTGATCCTGAAGGTGGTTGACAAAGGCCGCTTTCACTACGTCAAAGCCGATGGAAAAAAATCCCTGTTAAGCCTGTTGGACTATTTGTGGGCCTTGAACAAGAAGGTTTTCATCCAGCCCTTTATTCGGATCAAGCACTTTGCCAAATTCCTGGTGCTGAACGACCGGGCCATCGGCAGTCTGGAAGTGATACCGCAGGAAAAAACGGTTTATTGGACCGGAAAGCGATATTTTGTCGTCCCCATGGTCTTCGATGAATCCATCGCCAAAGAAGCCGTCCGGGCGGTGCAAAGCCTGAAACTTGAATTTGCCAGCGTAGAGATTCTCATTGATGAAAAAGACAAGCATTATATTAACGATGTCTATTTCCCGCCCAATTTTTACGACTTTTTTGCCCAAAACAATGTCAATGTGCCCGAGATGATCATTGACCATCTTCTGCAAAAACACGTTAGAAAAAGGCAATTGATGAATGAAGCGCAAATGGAACGCTGCGTGGCGTAATCAATGAAAGACATGAGCAGAAAATTAACCATTCCCAAAAATGGCCTTGACCGCAAAAGACTGCTAAAGCAAATGTCGGCCCTAAAAGCAAATGATGCCGACTGGCGCAACGGCAGGAGTTGGAGCCTTGTTTACCATGGCGGGGATGAGCATACCCGGTTTTTAAAAGCGGCTTACAATCGCTACTTTTCGGAAAACGGCCTCAGCCCCACAGCTTTTCCAAGCCTGAAAAAATTTGAAACCGAGGTGGTGGCCATGATGCTCGCCCTGCTCGGTGCCAACGGCGATGAGGTTGGCGCTATGACCTCCGGAGGTACGGAAAGCATTTTGCTGGCCGTCAAAACCTATCGCGATTGGGCGCGGGCCCACCGACCGGAAGTGATCCGCCCGGAAATACTGGTGCCGGAATCGGCCCACCCGGCCTTTCTCAAAGCGGCCCAATATTTTGATGTCAAAGCAGTCCGTGTCGCGTTGGATGATCAATTCAGGGCCGATGTAAAAGCAATTGCCAAATTGTGCAATGACCAGACCATATGCATCATTGCTTCGGCGCCTTCTTTTCCCCAAGGCGTAGTGGATCCAGTGGCGCATATGGGAGCGTTTGCCGCTACCCGAAAAATCGGGCTGCATGTGGATGCATGCCTTGGCGGATTCATGCTGCCGTTTCTTGGACGGCTCGGCTATCCTGTGCCTGCTTTTGACTTTCAAGTGGCCGGCGTCACTTCTATCTCCGCCGATCTGCACAAATACGGGTATGCCGCCAAGGGCGCATCGGCGGTTTTATACCGCAGCGCTGAGTTGCGGCGCTTTCAATTTTTCGTAGCAACGGATTGGCCCGGCGGGTTATACGGTTCGCCCACCATGGCGGGAACCCGTCCCGGCGGCGCTATTGCCGCGGCCTGGGCCGCATTGATGTCACTGGGAGAAGCAGGATACCTCAAACTGGCCGAACAGACCATGGCGGTCACCCGCCAATTAATGCACGGCATTGAAGCCATTGAAGGATTTTACATCATCGGTCGACCGGATATGAGTGTTTTTACATTTACTTCGGCGGATTTGGACATCTTCGCCGTTAGTGATCGGATGCTGGCCAAAGGATGGCGTCTGGACCGTCAGAAAAACCCCGACTGCCTGCACATGATTGTCACGCCGAACCATGAGCAGGCAGTGAAACCTTTTTTAGCAGACTTGCGGGAAGCGGCAGAGCAGGTACGCCGAAAGCCGCTCTCCGACGGCCAAAAACAGCATGCCATGCTTTATGGCGTTACGGCCGACGTGCCGGCCGATGGCGACCTGCAAAGTTATCTTTATGCCCATATGGACAACCTGTATCAAACCTGACATTGGCGGAACAACATGATGCACGATAACGCCATGTCAGGGCAAACCCTAAGGCTATATTGCAAAAGAGGCTGGTATGTTTACCTTGACACAAGAGCCCATAACGGCACTGGGCACCGACTCCCTGACGGAAGCTGTGGCGGAGACGTACCTCCAGTTCGCCCAAGGTCCCACATTTTCGATGGACGTCGAACCGGATAGTGTGCATGGCCGCGCCATTTTATCTTTATGCACGCGCCCTGAATTTCGCCCCCTTGTTGAGGGGATCCGATTCCAGATCTGCGATGAGCCGGGCGTGCCGTTTCGCACCTTGGACGGTGATACCATCCAACTGGATCGAAAAATTCTGGATCAGCCGCCGGCAGCGGCCTACCACTTTCGACATGCCTTGGAACTGGCCGCGCTTTTTCGGGCCGCGCCCGGTTTGGAGAATCCGAAAATCCGGCTGGCCTGCGCGATTCTCGGTTTTTATACCGCCTTTGCCTACCTGCAAAGTCTGCATCAAAACGAAAGCGTGATGCCCCTCCAGCATTGCCAGGCGTGGATGCGATCAGCCTTTGTGATTATCAGTACAGAGAATATGATCAACAGTTCGGCCCTAGATACCGCACACGCCATCAGCCGGTACTGGGAGCATCTTCTGCCCCTTCAAGGAATAGATCCGCATAAAATCAAGGCCCTCGCCAACATTGAAGATTTGCTCAATTGCGCCTGCAAACTGGCGGCCGGCTCCCTGCCCCTTGCACTGCCCGTCGAGCGCCTTCTGACCGTGGGCGGCGACAACCGTTTGCTCATCGATCCCCAAACCGGCCTGAATCAATACGGTTGCAGCCCCAGGCCGCGGCCATGGGCGATCACCTTTTCATCCTGCACGGCCTCATCGATTTCCGATATCGGTTATCAAGAGACCGAACGGCTTCGCCAGTCCCTGCTTTCATCATTAGCCGGCAATAGCCTCTCAGACCATTTTATCGGTGAAACCGAACGCATTCGCCGGGAGGTGGCCACCACTTTGAAGTTTGACCGTTTGCCCGGAACGGAGGTAATTCTGACCTCGTCCGGTACCGATGGCGAGCTCTATGCCCTCTATTTTGCTCTGGCCGGTCACACCAACGGCCTTTTGAATATTTTGACGGCCCCCAACGAGATCGGTAGCGGCTCCCTTCCAGCCGCCCAAGGGCTCTATTTTGACGCCTTAACCCCTCTGGGCGGCAATGTGGCGCCCGGCACACCCATCAAAGGCCTCCAATCAGGAAGAGTGCGGGTCGAGCCCCTCAACGTACGGCGCGAATCCGGAGAGATCGTACCTTCACAAGAGATCGACCTGAAAGTCGTGGCACTGGTCTCCCAGGCAGTCCACAAGGGCGAAACGGTGCTGATCCATCTGCTCGACAGGTCAAAAACCGGCTTAAGCGCACCAGATCTGAAAACGGTCCGCCGTTTGAAAGAAGTTTACGGCGATTCAGTGTGGGGAGTTGTGGACGCCGCCCAGATGCGGCTGGACACAGATCGGCTGAACAGCTACCTGAAGCAGGGATTTCTGGTGCTGATCACCGGGTCGAAGTTTTTCACCGGCGCCCCGTTCTCCGGCGCTCTAGTGGTTCCTCCCGCTATCGCGCGACAGGTTGACCGGCTGCCGCCTTTTCCCGCCGGATTTGCCGAATTCGCAACCCGCTATGACTTTCCGCCGCGCTGGTCCTACCTGGCTTCAAAGCTACCCGATTATCCCAACATCGGTCTGCTTCTGCGCTGGCAATCCGCCTTGTGGGAAATGAAAGCATTTTATTTTACTCCCCGGCAAGAGCGCTACCGCACCATTCAATCTTTCGGTCGTACCGTGCTCGACATGATCGACAAGAATCCGGACCTGGAACTCATTGCTCCGGCCCCCCGCAATGATCTCATTGCTCCGGCCCCCCGCAATGATCTCATTGCTCCGGCCCCCCGCAATGATCTCATTGCTCCGGCCCCCCGCAACGCACCGGAAAATGCCGAAAAAGCGCGGTGGGATCATTTACCGAACATCTTTACTTTTTTTCTGCTCAAAAGGAATCAGAAGGCAAACACATCATCGCCCTTGACATATGAAGAAGCCCGTCGGGCTTACCGCTGGCTGAATATGGACATGGCCCCATATTTGCCGTCCAACGTCAAGGCATCCCAACGCAGACTTGCGGCCAAACGGTGCCACATCGCCCAACCGGTGCGCATCCGTCGAAAAAACGGCCAATGGTTGGCCGCCCTTCGCATGGCTGTGGGGGCCCGATTGGTCTCCGGCGTTTATTTCGACTCCGCCCTTGGCGCCACACCCCGAGAGCGCCTGGCCACGGAGATACGGGACGCCCGTATGGTGCTGGAAAAGCTCTCTCTCATCTCTCGCCATTGGGACGAATTTAGTCAAATCGATCAGGACGATTCTTTAGAAACCGAACTGTAACCTTAAGTCCGTCATGGACGTCAGTTGGATGCCACTGAACCTCCAAACACCTACCATGTAGATATTCCATTAAATTACAACAAATTACAATTATGAAGCCTTTATTTCTCAAAACCATGGCCACAGACACCCACAGGTACCCTTTCCCATGATAGCCATGCAGTAAGTCAAAATCGATACTCGACTCGACGCCCAGCACAACACAGTCATCCGGAAAAACAGGGGCGGGCTCACCGGCGCATGCAACAACCTCCCCCCTTTTTGCATATAAGGATAAGACTGATTTTATTTAACGAAACAGGGGACCGGCGTTGAAAAGGAGTGTGCGACATGACGATTGAAGGATTTGGAAACAACACCAATGCAATGCCGGATGATGCCGTTGATGAAAGTTCGGTCAACGGCGCGGATCAAACCCAAACCGTTGAAAACACCAGTGCTCAACAGGCCGATGACGACGTTACCGGCACCGGAGCCCAGTACGAAGGCGAACAGGGCACCGAACTGGATGCCAAAACCGATGAAATCATCTCAAAAATCGAAGAGGTCCAAGTGTTGCTCGACGAGCTGATCGCGTCTCTGGGCGGCGAAGCGGAAGCGCCGGCCGGAGAACCTGCCCAACCTGCGACAGCACCGATCGAAGCACCTCCTGCGGAAACCGGTGAAGCAGACGCTACCAAAGCTGGAGAACCCGATCTCAAATCCTTGACCGATGATGTCGGTGCCCTTTTAGATCAAATCAGCGCCATCATTGAGGGCGAAGAGGCGCCTGCGTCCCAATCCGACGAGGCTTCCGAAGCACCACCGGCCGCGACGATCGCTGCGGACGAGACCCAACCGGTCGCCGAAGAAGGTTCCGGCGAATCGGCCCCACTCGAAGAAGGGGATGATGTGGAATCAATGCTTGAAGAGATATCCGCTTCTTTGGACGAGCTAATGAAATTGCTGGGTGGTGAAGCCGAAGAGGGAACGGAAGCTGCGGATCCGGCAGATGCGGATGCACCTGACGCTGAAAACACCGAAGCAGCACCGCAAAGCGACGCGGCCGAATCCACCGCTGAGGCCCCAGAAGAGGGAACGGAAGCTACGGATCCGGCAGATGTGGATGCACCTGACGCTGAAAACACCGAAGCAGCACCGCAAAGCGACGCGGCCGAATCCACCGCTGAGGCCTCAAGTGGCGCAGAACTGCAAATCCTGCTCGAAGATCTATCCTCCTCATTGGACCAAGTCACCGAGCTTCTGGGAGGCGAAGCCGAAGACGTCAAATCCGCCGAAACCGGTGAAACGGCTGCTTCCGACGCCGGCAGCAATGCTTCGGCCTCGGCCAGCGCGGGGGTTACCATCACCATCAGCCAGGGGGATAATGGCGAGATTTTGGTCTCCAGCCAACCGACCGATGAGACACCTCAAGAGACCAAGTCCGATGACAACAAGCCGACGGAAGTACCTGCAGGCGATACGCCTTCCAAAGATGCCGACGCTACCGATAGCGATAGTTCCGGCAATAGCAGCGCCAGTGCTTCAGCCGGCGTGAACATCAATTTGAGTGGCGTGGGAGACATGATAACCGATATTATGGACGGCGTGGGTGGATTAACCAAGGACGCCAGTCCCTTCGGCGGTGACGGTCCCATCGGCGGTGATAGTCCTTTCGGCGGCGACAGTCCTTTCGGCGGCGACAGTCCCTTCGGCGATGACGCTCCCTTCGAGCCCTTCTCTTTCCAAGGCAAAGGTCTCTTCGGCATGTCTCCGTTGACCTTGGATACAGACAAAGACGGCTCGGTTGAAGCCACGGCCGGTATGGGCGTGGACATCGACGGCGACGGCACGGCCGACGGCGCGGCTACCGGCGGCGACAAGATGCTGGCCATGAGCGACATTACCGGCGACGGTGAAATCGGCGGGGCCGAAGTTTTCGGCAACAAGACCGTGGACCCGTTTTCCGGAGAGGCCCTGAACGCCGAAAACGGATTTGAAGCCCTGCAAATGGTGGCCGCCAGCGCCGAAGAGCATACCGGCGTTGAGTGCATCGACGACAACGGCGTGGTCAACCTCCAGAACCTGAGCCAGGCCCTGGAAAGCGAAGGCATCGG
>JASFGJ010000039.1:0-13222 GCA_050123815.1 Desulfobacteraceae bacterium | reverse complement strand
TCACCGTTCCAGAAATAGTTGCCATAGCCCATGGCATTACCCAAATCCAGGAAGAATTCGAAAATGGATTTATAGGGCCCCAGGGGGGCGATAACGCGATTGGTGGCCATCAGCCATCCCGGCACCATCTGGAAAGGATGGTTGAGCTCGTAGCTGCTGGCCACCGGTACGACGACATCGGCATAGGGCATGTCGGCGGTGCGGGCCACATCGGCCACGACAAAGAAATCAAGCTTTTGCAGGGCGGCCAATACATTTTTGGTTCCCCGCGTGCTGACTGCAGCCTGGGTGCCGGGCGCAATCAGCCCACGGATGGGATAAGGCTTTTCAGTGAGCACACTTTCCAGAATGCGATAGTAGGCCGAAGCAGGACCCTCCAGAAAGGGCTGAAAGGCTCTGGGAAACTCCGGGCCCACCAGTTTGTCCAGCAACTCGGGTGTATAATGTTCTTTCAGGGCAATATCTTTTGGCGCAGCCTTTGGCGGCTGGGCAAACAGATTGCCCCCCGGCCGGTCCAGATGCCCGGTGATGGCCATCAAGATGGCCACAGCCCGAATCGCATCATTGGAGGAAGGTGTGTGCTCGACACCATTGCCCAGATCGATAGTGGCACGCGGGGTCGTCGCGTAGAGCCGGGCGACCGCTTCGATCTGCCCGGCAGGTACGCCGCTGATCGATTCGGCCCATTGTGGATCATACTTTCTGACGTGAGCCTTCAGGCGTTTGAATCCGTAGCACCACTGCTGCACAAAAGCATGGTCAATCAGGTCTTCGCCAATGACCACATGCAGCATGGCCAGCGCCAAGGCCGCATCCGTTCCTGGGCGCACGGGCACCCAAATATCGGCCATGCCCACATCCGGTTCCACCGAGGGCTTGATGGCGACGATGGTTGCACCACGTTGTCTGGCGGCTAAAAAGGCACGGGCCGGGCGGGCCACCGGACCGGAATAGATGGGTTGGCGCCCCCAATAGATGATGACATCGCTTTGGGCATAGTCCGGCCTGGGGTAGTCACCCAGGGTGTACATAAAGGCGAAGGCCCGTTGCATGGCACAAATCCCGCTGTGGCCGTAATTGGGGCTGCCGTGAGCTGTCAAAAAGCGCTTGAGATAATCACTGTATGAGCGCTTCGACGGTGTTAAAATGGCCAGTGATTCGGCACCATATTTTTCTTTCTGCCGTGTCAACACCTCGGCGATAAAGTCGATGGCCGTATCCCAGCTGATTTTTTCAAACGTTCCTTCCCCCTTTTTCCCAATGCGCTTCAGTGGGTGTGTCAAGCGGTCCGGCGAATAGACCCACTGCGGCGCCGCGTGGCCCTTGGCGCAAAGCGCCCCTTTATTGACCGGGGATTCGTCCATCCCCGCAACTTTTGTAAAGCGGCCATCTTTGACAAAGGCATAAATGCCGCAGCCGCCTCCCGGCCCGCCAGGGCCGCACATCCCGCATACCGTGGGGATGACATCCTCGCCGTTTGCCTGGCCAACGTTTATCGCTTGTTGATAATCCATAAAGACCTCACATGGGAATTCTTGAATCAGGGGAATATACACTATCCCAAAGGGCATTTCAAATCAGAGCAAACGTGGCCAGCAAGTTGTTCGGCGTGTTCCAGCGCCTGCACCGCGCCGATGAGTTCGAGGGTACCGGCATCGGGCTGGCCAATGTGCGCCGCATCATCGCCCGGCACGGCGGCCGCACCTGGTCCACAGGAAAACTGAACCAGGGTGCGACATTTTTCTTTTCTTTAGCTGAGTGAGACGTTTCATGGGTGGACATGTGGCGGTATCGACAATATGAACTGCGGCCCAGCGGTTTGACATCACACTTTTAGGCAGCTATCCTATAAACAGAATTCTATATCTGTTCGACTGCTTTGTATCACTTGAGCCATCTATATTGCGCACCCAACCAATGGTCCTGCAAACGGCAATGTCTTAGGCTGCACCAACGGCACTTGAAAAAAATTCGGAAAAACATGGGGCTTGCACACCCCAGGGAGGTGCCCGTGAACAGTCGCTTGCTTGTTATGGTTATAATCATCCTCTTTTTTTACGCAATGCCAGCTGCGGCCTCAGACATTCCAAAGGCCCAGGCATCCATCGTGCAAATCCGCGCCGTCATACCTGCGGATGCCCGCACAGCCGGTGCTCTGGGCAGGCATCGAACAGGCAGCGGTGTGGTCATCGACGCCAATGGATATATTCTGACCATCGGGTACCTGATCATAGAAGCCGAATCCATTGAAATAATCCTGCCAAATGGCCGGTCGGCGATGGCAACCTACGTGGGATACGATCACGCAACGGGATTCGGCCTGATCAAAACGGAGCGGACAAAGGGGTTGGTTCCGGTGGAGTTGGGCAGATCCGCGAAGGTGAATGTGGGAGATCCGGTCCTGCTGGTCGGATACGGCGACACAGCGGCCATTCAGCCGTCCAATGTGATCATCCGCAGTGAATTTGCCGGTTATTGGGAATACCTGCTTGAAGAGGCGTTTTATGTGGCCCCGCCCCATCCTGAATTTGCCGGCGCCGCCATGTTTGACGCCGAAGGCCGCCTGATGGGCATCGGATCGATCTATACCCAGCTGATGATGCCCCGGTACGGTGCGCTGCCGTGCAATATGTTCGTACCCATCGACCTGCTCAAACCGATATTGAACGATCTGATCGCCAGGGGCCGTGCCGCCGATCCCCCCAAACCCTGGTTGGGCGTTAATGCGCAAGAAAGTCACGGCCGTGTCTTTATCAGTCGCGTGCACGGGGAAGGCCCCGCTCAACAGGCAGGTCTTCGTGAGCGAGATATCGTCCTCAACGTAAACGGTGTTCCCGTGACCGGTCTCGCCGATTTCTATCGCAAAGTGTGGGCCCTTGGAAAAGCCGGAGTGCAGGTGCCGCTGACCCTGCTGCAGGGAAATGACATCAAGGAGATAAACATCCGCTCCTCGGACCGCTATCAATATCTTCGCATCCGACCGACGCTGAAAGCCCCCCGGGCCATCATTGAAAAGGCCATTTGACTTAGAAGTGGTTTCAAAATATGCAGGGATCGAAACCCCAGTTGCATTGCATAATTCAATCGCCGCAGATAAACTGACTCACCATGAAAATTAAAGCGACTTCCGCTTTCAGATTGCAGGCCATTGTATTTGCATTGGTCTCGGCAAGCTTTACGACCATCTACCTGCTTCAACCCGTGTTGCCGGTGCTCCAGCTGGAGTTTGGTGTTGATGAAAACAAAGCTTCGTTGGGCATATCTGCGGTGATCCTGGGCATTGCGCTTTCCAATTTGCCTTTTGGGCGTTTGGCCGACCGACGGCCCATTAAACCCATTATATTGGTGGGCGGCCTGGTGGTTATCCTCTGTGGACTCGGCTGCGCCATTGTGCAACAGATCACGTTATTGGTCCTTTTGCGCTTTATCCAAGGGCTCTTTATCCCGGCCTTAACAACCTGCCTGGCGGCCTACCTTGCCAAAAACCTTCCCGTGGAAAGGCTTAACGTGGTCATGGGATCTTATGTCTCCGCCACCGTAGCTGGTGGGTTGGGGGGACGGTTGCTCGGTGGCTGGCTACATCCCCCACTGCATTGGCGTTATGCCTTTATCACTGTGTCGGTGCTGGTTCTCTTGGCCACTGTTTCGGCCATCAAGTATCTTCCATCCGAAAAATACCGACCGACAGCTTTATCGGAAGAAGAGGGATTCATCACCCTGCTGAAACGCTCCGAGTTGTTGCGGATCTATTCCGTGGCGTTTTTTTCCTTTTGGATATTTTCCGCTTTGTTTAATTATCTTCCTTTCTATTTGGCCGGACCAGCGTTTAATGCATCTACCCGGCGCATTACCATTATGTATATGGCCTATATTCTCGGCATTGTTGTGGGTCCCCTTTCCGGAAAGCTGAGCAATCGCATCGGCAACGGCGCTACCATGGTATTGGGTGCCGCCATTTGGGCGCTGGCCCTGGCGGCCACCCATATTACCAGCCTTTGGGCGGTGGTGGCGGGATTGTCTGGAATTTGTGTTGGATTCTTTGCCATTCACTCGGCTGCAGCCGGTAGCTTGAACCAAAAATTGAAAACCAGCCGCGGGCGCGCCAACTCCCTGTACGTTCTGTTCTACTACCTGGGTGGCTCAACCGGAATAACGGTATGCGGCTTTGGATACCAACAATTGGGATGGCGGGGGGTAACCGGAACAGGCATGGTCCTTTTGGTCGTCATTTTTGCAGCCGGAATGGTTGAGATGCGGGCATCCAAGTGAAAAATACAGACCGATTGAGTCGGAAACGTTGATAACGTTTTTATCATTTTTGCCATCTTTTTTATGCAACTGTGGGATTAACCAGAGTTCTGAACTCTTGGCAGAAAATTTTGAGAATTTTTTAGAAAAAGACCCCGGCCTTAAGGCCTGGGTCTCATGCCGCAGGGATGACTGCCCTGAAGTAAAGCAAAGCCCCATTTTCCGAGGGAATCTGTTCGTAGCCGAAGCCTTTCTCTCTGCACATCCTTTCCAACTCTGCTTCTGAATACAAACTGCCACGGATTGTGCTTTGAACTGTTTTTCGCTCCGGCACAGGAACACAACAAATAAAGGTAGCAGAAGGCGATGCAACCCGTTTAACCTCTTGAAACACTTTATTGATATCTTCGAAAAAATTCAAAGAGAGAATACACAGGACGACATCAAAAATGTTATCTTCGAAGGGAAGATTATCAGAACTCGATAGATAAAACTCTGCATTGTTAAAGCCTGCATTTCTGAAACGGCAAACGGCTTTTCTCAGGAGGCCCGGACTGATATCGGTGCCTGTATATTTGTTATTATTTGACAAGAAATTAACGGCACTGCCGCTGCCAGCGGCTAATTCGAGAACACGCTTTTTTTGAATCCCTTTGAGCTCGTTATTGAGGATCTCATAATGTTTGTTTATCTCTCCGCCAAATTTCTTGGGAAAGATAGAGTTTTTCATGATAAAATCATACATAAATGAAAAAGCGTCTCCCAGCCAAGGCTTGAATTTTACTGGCCGCCCACCCTCCTCGGCAATATAATGCAATCCTTTCTTGTCAATCACCTTGGTTCCTTTTTTAAGCATCTCAGACTCCTGCAAAACGTGAATAATGGCTAAGCGGCATCAAAGCGCATGGCCCCCGGCGCGTTTAAAAATGCCTCGCCTTGCTGCATACCGTCCTGGATCAGTTCTTTAATAAATCGGCGGTTGCGGTTCAGTTTTGATGCATAATCCAGTTTCTCCTGTAATGGTTCTGACATTTGAATGATATATATCTCCACCAGTTTCAGGTTGTGTTGCTCGATGTATTCGGGCTTGATGGCCTTTCGCTTTAGTAGTTTGTTCACCAGGCAGATATGTTGGAGGTCTTGATACAACGATGCGTTTCCGATCATCTCGTTACGGCGGTCGATGATTTCTTCGGAGGAACGCGGGACATTATGCCGTTGTTTCGGGTTGATCTGAATCACCCAAATCTGATCCGGCAAACGATGTTTGCCAACCAGCTTGTCATCCAGCAATTCATCGGTAGGGGGATTGTCTGAAAAGAGCCCGTCCCAATAAGTGTTGTCTCCGACTTGAACCGCTTGCATGATTGTGGGCACTGCCGCTGACGCCAGGATCTTTTCAACTTGAATGCCGCCGTCATGCGAGCTGAACTTTTCAAATTTGCCCATGACCACATCAGCGGCCCCCAGTATCAGTACCGGACTTTTGGTCCGATCGATTAATTGGGGCAATTGATCAAAATCGATATGCTTTTCCAGCAATCCCTGGAAATCATAAAATTGTGGCATGATCCATTTGAGCATCGCGGTCATGGTTTGCCGGTAGGCAGAATAAGGGGTCGATTTCCATTCTGGTAAAAAGCCGCCGTCCACGAGCTGTATGTATTGGATCAATGAATCATTGAGGAATTGCTCGATCAGGTTTTGGGCCGAGTTATCCAGCCAAAAATCCTCCAATCTTTGTTCAATGGGTGTTTGATCTCCTTTGGCTGCTTTTAATAGCGAATACCATACCAGAGCAGCGCAAACGGCACCGCCGGAGGTGCCGCTTAGACTGACGATTTGTTTTTCTTCATGAACCCTGTTTTTGAACAGTGCGGATAAGACACCAGCCGTAAAAGCCGTTTGGCTGCCGCCTCCCTGACATGCGATGGCAATTTTTTCCTTCCCCACACAGCACCTTCCTTTCGTTGCTATGGTTAAAAGCATTTAAACCAAATTGCATCGAAGAAGCCGTAAGAGATGTCAGATTAAGTCAGATCTGTTCGAGGCTCAAACGCATTTCGTAGAACACGAAACAACGGGCAACGCCCGGTAATGGAAAGGAGTTAACTTAGCAACCATCGGCAGCCCCAAAGGGGACCAACCATTGGCACTTTCTATATTTCGATACATCAACATGTCGAATCAAAAAGACACAGACTCAATTTATTTTACATCATCGTCGAGCCGCATCAGTGACTTGAGAATGCCCATGGGACTCGAGCCCATGGCCAGGGTTTCGATCTCTTTCATTCGCCTTTGGTCGTGTTCGAATTTTTTCTTCAACCTTGTTTCGTAGGCCTCCTTCAACGTGTTCAGGAGTTTTTCAAAGTCATAGGGCTTTTCCATGTAGGAGTAAGCGCCCAGCTTTGTTGCTTCCACCGCCGAATCGATCGAAACATAGCCTGTCAGGATGATGACTTCCAGAAATTTGTGCTTTTTCTTCAAGATTTGGAGCAGCTCCATTCCGTCCATACCGGGCATTTTCATATCCACGATGGCCACGTCGAAATTGCCTTTTTTTGCCGCTTTGATGGCCAGTGTACCCTCGGTGGCTGTGGTGACATTGAACTCCCGCATACCGAGTCTTTCCGCAATGGTGCCCAGAAAATCTTTATCATCATCAACGATCAGTAGATTAATGGTATTGTTCTCACTTGCCATGTTTATAACCTCCTAACCAATGTCTTTTGGTCGTGAAAAGATTGTTTTGATTCTCTACAATCTGCAAATTATCGGTTTTTCATCGGAATCGATTTCGATTCCGACCGTGTCTCCGGTCTTGAATCCCAACCGTGTAAACTCCTGTACGACTTGGTCGTGTTTGTCCGCCCGCCAATAGACAGACCACATGGGATTGCGAACCGTATCAATGCCGTAGGCATCATGGCCGCAAAGATTTAATCTGAATTTATCCTTGGCGATCAATGTATCGGTTTCGGACAGAAAATAGTCGATTCTGTATAGGTTGTCATGCAATGCTTCGCCGATCTTTGGCTGCATCTCTGGAAAATCATCCAGATAGTGATTGGCGATCTGGTATAGCTCCTCCGGATCCTGAATCCATAACCCCAGAACCGCAAAGAACTGATGTTTCATGGCAAATTCTTCCAGCTCCGTCTGGTATTCCCGGATTATCGTGAGAACATCCTCAAGGCTGGATTTGTCCTTTTCATCCCCCATCACAATGCGCTCGCAAATTTCGATTACGCGCAAATAAAAGTCCCTGTTGTTCAAGACATACAGGATCCGCTCCCTGTAGTTGCGATGTTTCCGGGTCCGGCGGATGCCATCCAATTGTATCGACCGCTTAACCTTATCATGCGCCGGCATTTCCATGTGAGAGATGTCCTTGGCCTGGACAACGTGGATCCCGCCGTCTTCTGAGATCACATATTCCAGTTCGCATCGAAAACCCAAATATTCCTGGATATCCCGTGACAGACTGAGCAGGCGCACATCATGCGGGGTTCGGGTAATGTAGGGCTCGCTCTGGAGCTTTTGGCAACGGTCGCGACAGTACCCAAACTCCCAGCTATCCCCCATCATTTTCGCCATGACACTGGCGCCGTTGACATAGGGCATCACAATCACGCCCATGTCTTCCGGGTCGATAAGGGGAGCACGGTTGAATCGTATCTGTCTTTTTATCGACAGTTGCTTTGCCGTTTGCGACAATTTAATTATTTTTTTACGAGCATAGATGATCCCGGCCAAATCGGCATAGGTTTCCAGAGAGTCAAATGTACCGGCTTTGAAATGTTGCTCCAGCGGGTGGGCGCTGCGGGTAATGACCTTAAAACTCTCGCGGTGGCGCTTGAGAAATTTTTCCAGACGCCCGAAGTTTTCATTGTGAAAATTTTGGGCTGAGACATAACAAAAGTCAGGAACGTTGAAATTCCCATCTTCGAGCCGTTTCAGCAAGGCGGCCTTTTCCGGTAATGATTTTCCCATTGTAAAACAACCGTGACAGCAAAGTTTCTCTTGACCTGGTTCCCTATAACCCTTAATATCTGACTGACTAATCAGTTAACACTTAGCACTTAGCGTATATTGTAGGCCATGTCAAAGAAAAAGGCAATTATCGCCAACGCCACCAAGCTTTTTTCCGAAAAGGGGTTCAGGCAAACCTCGATGTCGGAACTGGCCACCATCACGGGACTGGCCAGCGGAACCATCTTTTATCATTTCAACACCAAAGAGGAGCTTTTTTTATCGATCCTGGAAAACATCAAGGACGGGATCGTCGACGAATTCACCGCCTACATTGACAGCAACAAGTTTGAAAACGGTCTGCAAATGATCCTGGGAGCCATCGGATTTTATCTGGAGCATGCCGGTCGTATGGCCGATCAGTTTCGACTGCTGCACAGGCAGCACACGCACGAATTCGCATCGACGCATCCGGAATGTCGAAACGACCTGGAGGCGATCTATGAGTGCTTTATCGACCTGTTCAGTCAGGCCATTATGCGAGGCCAAAAAGACGGATCCATCGGCGATTTGCCCGCCCGTAAAACGGCATTGATTATTTTCGCGCTGGTCGATGGTCTCGTACGGTTCAACACGTATAATCTTTACAATGCCGCCACACTTTATTCCGAAGCAATTGAATCCTGCCGCAGGATGTTACTGAATGGATAGAGCCATGAATCGCTTCAATCACCGCAGGTCGAAGAGCAAACGTGCGTTATCTTTGTTCGACTGGCTGAAAGGGTACGATGCGGCAAGCCTGAAACAAGATTTATTTGCCGGCGTTACGGTGGCACTGGTTCTGATTCCTCAATCCATGGCATACGCAGAACTCGCCGGGCTGCCGTCCTATTATGGATTGTATGCCTCCTTTTTACCTCCCTTGGTTGCCTCTTTGTTTGGGTGCAGCCGCCAATTGGCCACCGGCCCGGTTGCGGTTGTGTCGCTTCTGACGGCCTCTACACTGGAACCGATTGCCACGGCCGGCAGCCAGCAATATCTCATGTACGCCGCTTTACTGGCCCTCATGGTCGGCATCTTTCAGTTCGCGCTGGGGATTTTGCGGCTCGGGGTCGTGGTGAATTTCATCTCGCACCCGGCGGTAAATGGATTCACCAACGCAGCCGCCCTTATCATTGCCACCTCCCAGCTTCCGAAACTGCTTGGCATCCACGTTGACAAGGCATCGCACCATTATGAAACGGTCTGGCACATTATCAAAGCGGCGGCACATTATACCCATTGGCCTTCACTGGGAATGGGGGCTGCGGCTTTTGCCATCATGTACGGGCTGCATCGGGCTGCCCCAAGGGCCCCCAATGTGCTGCTGGCTGTTGTCATCACCACGACATTATCCTGGATGGTTGGATTTGAGCACGACACCACCGTTAAAATTTCGCAAATCCGGGGAAACGAAATAAAACCGTTGGTCGAAGCATTCAACAACGCCGTCGGCCAATCCAACCGTCTTATGGAACAACGTGCGCAACTGGCGAAAAAGTCCAATCAATACGGGGGCGTCAACATGACGCTTTCCCAACTCGAGGAGAAGCATGAACTGGAGCGTCTTGCGCTTCAAATCGAGCAGCACCAAAGCAGCGCCAAAAAGTTCCGCGCAGCGCTCCGTCGGTATCTTTTTCAAAGCGGCCAGGACGCTGGAGGAGCCCCAGTCTTCCAACCGCTGAGTGAGGAGATAGATCAACCGAAAGGCGATGGCCGTATCTGGCGGCTCAATTTGGACAGCGACCCCCTCGATCCAGACCGGTTGGAAATGATCGGCAGCGGTCAAGTCGTAGGCAAAATTCCCCCAGGCCTGCCGTCGCTGTCGCTTACCGGTATCGATTTTTCCGTCATGATTTACTTTTTGCCCAATGTGGCCATTATTTCGTTGCTCGGGTTTATGGAGGCCATATCGGTTGCCAAGGCCATCGCGGCGAAAACCGGCCAGCGGCTCGATCCCAATCGAGAACTCATCGGCCAGGGACTTGCCAATATCGTCGGTTCCGTCGCCAAAAGCTATCCTGTTTCCGGTTCCTTTTCGCGATCGGCGGTCAGTCTCCAGTCGGGAGCCGTCTCGAGCCTGTCGGGGGTGGTTACCAGTCTTACCGTGATACTTGTGCTGGTATTTCTAACACCGCTATTTTACCATCTTCCCCAGGCGGTATTGGCGGCAATCATCATGTTTGCGGTGGTGGGGCTGCTCAACATCAAGGGATTTATCCACGCCTGGAGAGCCCAGTGGTACGACGGCGTGATCTCGGTCATCACCTTTTTGAGCACACTTGTCTTTGCGCCTCATCTGGACAGGGGAATATTGATCGGTGTTGCGCTTTCAATTATGTTGTTTCTGTACAAGAACATGCGCCCGAAGGTCGTCGATCTTTCCCTGGATGTTGACCATGCCCTTCACGATGCCATTGCCAGCGGCCTGAAAGAGTGCCGATTTATCGATGTTGTGCGCTTCGATGGTCCGCTCTTTTTCGCCAATGCCAGCTATCTCGAGGAACAGATCCGAAACCGCCGGCTGCAGAAAAAGGAGCTCAAGCACATCGTCATCTCTGCGGGCAGCATCAGTGATATGGATGCATCTGGTGAAGAGGCGCTCTCTTTGACAGTGGACCGCGTAAGAAGTGCGGGGATCGATATATCCCTGAGCGGGGTCAACCGATCCGTCATGAACGTTCTCAAGCGCACACAACTGTATTATAAAATTGGTGAAGATCATTTCTATCCTACGGTTGATACAGCAATCAGTGCCATTCACGCATCGACCCATTATAGAGAAAATGAGACGGACTGCCCCTTGAAAACGGTGTGTCTTGTTTCTCATCAATCCGTCGGGAGGGAGGATTAAATGTCCATCATTACAATTTTCAGCAGCGGTTTCTGCAATGAGGCGCCCATCATCGATCAGATTGTTGCACGCACCGGCTATCGGGAAATTAGCGATGATCTGATCGTTGCAGAGGCAAGCCGCCGCAGCGGAATCCCGGAAAATAAAATTAAACGGGCCTTTTCGACCGAAACGTCGGTGTTCAACAAATTTACCCATGAAAAGGAACGCTCGATTGCGTTCGTCAAGCAGGTCCTGGCTGAAATGGTTGCCGATGATGACGTCGTCGTGACCAATTTTTCCGGGCAGCTCATCCCAAAATCCGTAAGTCATGCCCTGCGACTTTGTCTGATCGCCCCCATGAAATACCGGATCGAAACCGTTTCGCAACAGGAAGCGGTTTCGGAAAAAGAGGCGGCCCGAATGGTGCACAGCAAAGAGGAGGACTGCATCTATTGGATGAAAACCATCTGCCAGGCGAAAGATCCATGGGATCCCGCCTTTTACGATATCGTCATACCGGTGGACAAAACAACCATAGAGGAGGCTGCAGACCTGGTCATGGAACATGTCGACACGGAGGTGGTCAAGTCCACACCTGAGTCGGAGCAGGCACTCAAGGATTTTCACATCGCCGCCGAAACAGAAGTGGCCCTTACCCTTGAGGGGCACCATGTCGACGTCAGTGCCGACCGCGGCGTCATCACCCTGACGATCAACAAACATGTCCTCATGCTCAATCGGCTCAAGGACGAACTAAAATCCATTGTCGAAAAAATTCAAGAGGTTGAATCGATCGAGATAACGATTGGCCAGGGGTTCCACAAGACGGACATCTATCGAAAACATGACTTTAAAATGCCGTCCAAGATACTGCTTGTCGACGATGAGCGTGAATACGTGAAAACATTGTCGGAACGTTTGATCCTGCGTGAAATGGGCTCTGCCGTGGCCTACGATGGCGAGTCCGCCCTCAACCTCATCCAAAAGGACGACCCGGAGGTTATCATCGTTGATTTGAAAATGCCCGGCATTGATGGTTTTGATGTATTGCAAAAGGTCAAAGAATCACGTCCGGATATTGAAGTCATCATTCTGACCGGTCATGGAAATGATGCCGACGGCAGGCGGTGCATGGAAATGGGGGCGTTTGCCTACTTGCAAAAACCCCTGGACATCAACGAACTGAGCGAAACAATCAAGGCGGCCAATGAAAAAATCCGGCAACGAAAAGCGGAAACCGATGGCCATAAATAGTTAGTGCTCATCCATAAAAACCGTCCTCCTCTCCCCCTTGAGGGGGAGAGGCTGGGTGAGGAGGTGTGATTTCAAAGCCTTACACCCTCACCCTGGCCCTCTCCCTCAAGGGAGAGGGAATAAATGGATGGACACTAGTTAATGCACATCCGGAAAATCCCTATTTCTGGGTGGACAGCGCCGAACAATGGGAGATAATATCCAACCATGTCTTTCATTAACAGAATAAAACCGAGATTTTGGGAGTACGAACACGCTCCGATCGAGCCGTACAAGCACCTGTTCAACTTTCGCCGAATATGGAAGCAGACCGTTATTATCTTTTCCATCGTGGCGGTCGTACCGCTGGTCGTTACGGCACTGTTCAGCTACAGGGTACACCGCTCCTCCACGGAATCGGAACTGGTGCGCAACACAATCAGGCTTGTTTCAAACACAGACCAATCCATTTTTTTCTTTTTCAAAGAATATCGGTCGGTGTTGGATCTTGTCACGCATGGCAATACGTTCGAAGAGCTGAGCGAGACTGCTAAATTTGACAACCTTTTGACCATCGCACAGATGGAGATTGCCGGGATCGAGGGGCTGGAAATTATCGATTCCTCTGGAAAGCGGAGAGTTTTCGCCGGGTCGATGACGTTGAAAAAACAGCTCCTGGATCAGCGACCATCGTATCGCGATGTCTTCGAACGCTCGGTCCATGTCAGTGAAGTCTTTTCGGTGTCCGGTGGGGCGTATTACTTCAATTATACGGTTGGCCGTATGTTTCCCGATGGCAAACGTTATTTTCTGCGCGCCATCATTAACACGGAAGTCCTCGACAAACTTATCGCCCGTTTGACCACCGACGCATCCGAAGATATTTTTCTG